>DATFSB010000572.1:0-4942 GCA_035262825.1 Gemmatimonadales bacterium
GCGTTGCAAACCGAGCAGAACATCGCGAACGGCATGACCCCGGGGGAGGCCCACCGCCAGGCGGTGCTCGCCTTCGGCAGCGTGCAGAGCCTGCGCGAAGCGCATCGCGATGGGCGCGGTACGCGGTGGCTCTCCGATCTCCGGGCCGACGTGCGCCATTCCTTCCGTACCCTGGCGCGCACCCGGGCGTTGACCGCGGCCGCGATCCTCACGCTGGCGCTCGCGATCGGCGCCGACTCGAGCGTCTACTCCGCCGTCAACGCCGTCCTCGTCCGGCCGCTCCCATTCCGCCGGCCCGAACGCCTCGTCCTGATCGGCGAGAACAACAAGGATTTCCTCTGGCACATGGCCGATGCCGCCCCGGCGAACTACCTCGACTGGCGGGCGCGGGTGGCGGGCTTCCAGGACGTGATGGCGTACGTCCACTTCGGCCTGACCGCTACCCTGATGATCGACGGGACGCCGCGCCTCGTCCCCGTCGCGCGCGTGACGGGGAACTTCTTTTCGGTGCTCGGCGTGGTCCCCGAGCGCGGTGAGGGGTTCACGGACGCCGACACCTGGGATACCGGAACGCCCCGCATCGTTCTCAGCGACCGGCTGTGGACCGCGCTGGGCCGGGATCCCACAATCATCGGCCGCACGATCCCCGTCGACGGACGGGCCACGCGGGTCGTCGGTGTTGCGCCGCGCGGGTTCACGTTTCCGCAACCGAACATCGACCTGTGGTCCCCGGTGGGGTGGTCGAAGGACGACGCTGCCCAGGTGTTCTTCCGGCGGGCGCACTGGTTGCGCGTGATCGCCCGGCTGAAGTCGGGCGTGTCGGCCGAGCAGGCCAACGCCCAGCTGCGCGCTGTCGCGGAGCAGCTGAAGATCGAATACCCAGCCACCAACCGGATCATGGAAGCCGAGCTGCAGCCGCTGCACCGGTTCCTCGCCGGCGATACCCGCCTGCCCCTGCTGGTCCTGCTCGGCGCGGTGACCCTCCTGTTGTTGATCGCCTGCGCGAATGTCGCAAGCCTCTCGTTGATCCGTGCCGCCAGCCGCAGCCGCGAGATCGCGATCCGCGCGGCCCTCGGCGCGGGGCGCTCGCGGCTCGTGCGGCAAGCATTCGCCGAGAGCCTCGTGCTGTCGGCCGTCGGCGGGGCGGCGGGCCTGGGACTCGGCTGGGTGGGGACACGCATCCTGACGCTCTTGCTGCCGCCCGACGGCTCGCTGCTCCCGGTGGACACCGTCGCACTCGATTGGCGGGTGACACTGTACGTGGTGGGCGTCTCCCTCGCCTGCGGCATGCTGTTCGGGATCGCGCCGGCCGTGTGGGCGAGTCGCCGCGCTCCCGGCGACGCGCTGGCGACGAGCAGCCGGGGGAGCAGCGCCAACGTGCAAGTGCGGCGCTGGGGTGCCCGGCTCGCGGTCGCGGAAGTCGCCATCGCCCTCGCGCTGTCGGTCGCGGCCGGACTCCTGGTGCGCAGTTACGCCAAGCTGCAGGGAGTCGATCCCGGCTTCGATCCGACGAACGTACTCACGGCGTCGATCGAGCTTCCCGGCAACCGCTACGGCGATGGTGCGCCGATTCGCCAGTTCTACGACCAGCTGCTCGAGCGGGTGCGCGGGTTTCCCGGCGTCACCGACGCCGCGGCCGTGACGCGACTGCCGCTCACCGAGCCGGGGTGGAGCAGCGCCTTCAGCATCGCCGGCGCGTCGGGTGGGAACTTTGGAGCGTCGCTGCTGCACCGCCAGGTGACGCCTGATTACTTCCGTACCCTGCGCGTGCCGTTACGCGCCGGCCGGTGGATCACCACTGCGGACGCCGGTCCGCCGTACGTGGTCGTGATCAACGACGTCTTCGCCCGCGAGTACTTCAAGGGAGCTGATCCCGTCGGGCAGCGGATCTGCTTCGATCAACAACCCGACTCCAACTCGACGTGGCGGACGATCGTCGGGGTCGTGGGGAGCGAGCACCAGGTCACTCCGGGGACGGCTCCGGAGATCGAAGCGATCGCACCGTTTGCCCAGGAGGCCTCACACGCCATGTCGGTCGTGGCGCGCACGCGGGGCGACCCGATGGCGCTCGCCCCGCTGGTGCGCAGCGCCGTCCGCGATCTCGATCCGCAGCTCGCCATCACGCGCATCGAGACGCTGAGCGACATCCGCGCCACGTCGATGGCGCGCGACCGCTTCCTGATGACCCTGGTATCGATGTTCGGGATGCTGGGCGTGGTGCTCGCGGTCATCGGGGTCTACGGCGTGCTCGCCGAGCTGGCCCGCGAGCGGATGCGCGAGATGGGGATCCGTCTCGCGCTCGGGGCGCAGGGCCGTGCGGTGCAGTGGCTGATCGTGCGGCGCGGGCTGCTGTTCGGCGCCGCCGGCGTGGGTCTCGGCCTGGCGTTGGCGCTGGCCGGGACGCGCGGGCTCGCGCGGCTGCTGTTCCAGGTCCCCCCGTCCGATCCGCTGACGTTCGCGGTGGTCGCGTCGGCGCTGCTCGCCGCGACGATCGTCGCCTCGTGGCTGCCGGCCTGGCGGTCCAGTCACGTCGATCCGGTCGCGATCCTGCGGGAGGAGTGAGCCGGGTTGTAACCGGGCGCCCCGGGTTCTCGTATCGTTCGGGACCTTCGCCCGATGGGCCGTCCCGATGTCGCCGCTCGCGCATGGCATTCTGACCGGCGTTGTGGTCATTGGTGCAGTCCTGCTCCTGCCGACCCTGGTTCGCAAACCGGCAGGGTGGCCCGGCCAGCTTTCGCTCTGGCTCATGAACCGCCGCCACTCCGCGGTCACGGACTGGGGGCTCGCCCACGTGCAGATCGCGCCGGCGTTCACGATTCTCGATGTCGGCTGCGGCGGCGGCAGGACGATCGACAAGCTGGCGACGCTGGCGAGTACTGGGCGCGTGTCCGGTATCGACATCTCGGGCCGGAGCGTAGCGGTCTCCCGCAGGACGAATGCGCGGTGGATCGCCGCGGGCCGCGTCGACATCCAGCAGGCGGCGGTTTCGAAGCTGCCGTTCACCGACGCCCAGTTCGACCTCGTGACCGCCGTCGAAACCCACTACTACTGGCCCGACCCCGTCGCCGATCTGCGTGAGATCCTGCGCGTGTTGATGGCAGGGGGCCGCCTGTGCCTGATCGCAGAGGTCTACAAGGGCGCGACCTTCGACACGCTGCTCGTGCCGGCGATGAAACTGATCGGCGCGAGGTATCTCACCGTCGACCAGCACCGCGGGCTGCTCACCGCGGCCGGCTTCACGGAGATCGCTATCGACACCGAGCGCACGAAAGGCTGGATTTGCGCCACGGGGAAGAAACCCGAGCGCTAACCCCGGCGCCCTCTTCGGCCACCGAGCAGCAGCACGCCGCCGATCACAATCGCCACGCCCCCCACCCAGTTGGGGATGCGGTCGCGCTCGGAGACCTTGGCGTGGAAATCACCGACGTCGATCACCGTTTCCTGGTGAGAGTAGCGCAGTCCCACCACGAAGACCGCAATGCCAAACACGATGAGGAGCACTCCCACGATCGCGGAGAGGCGCATCGTCGACTCCTTTGTCAGGCCGCAGGAAGAACTCTAGTGCAGCGCCGCCGTCGCCGCTTCCAGCGCCCCCCGCGCCGCATCGATGCGTCCGATGAGATCGGCCAGCTCCCGCTCCGTCGCCGTCGAATCGGCGTAGCGGATCGCCTCGTTCACCGAAGGGAACGCCAGCGTGGCGTAGCCGTTGTCGACATCCGACGCGAACTGCAGGCTCTTGAACCAGCCGTCGCTCACGAGGCCCTTGTCGCGCGTGACGCGCCGCTCCACCTGCATCAACGCGGCGTTGACGCGCGGCCACAGGCGGTCGGCGGAGGACGCCAGCGCCTGGTCGCGCACGACGGCGAGCGATTCGGCGGCGGCGGTGAACCGGCCTAAGACCTCGCGCAGGGCGGTCGTCTGCACGCTCCAGCCCTTTTTCGTGATGCTGCTGTCGAGCTGCGACACGAGCCGCGTCATTTCCTTTCCCCATCCGACGTAGTCGAGCGGGACGACACGGGCGTTGGCGAGCCGGGCCACCATCACCGTCACCATCTGCGCGGCGGCACGGTGCTCACGCCACCCGGGATCGCCGTAGCGGTCCATCCAGGTGAACGAGTCGTAGAGCGAGTGATAGACGCCGCTCGGTCCCCCGAAGCCGATGTCGCCCGCCGGGATGCCGAGGTGGTGATAGAAGCCGGCGAAGTCCGACCCGCCGCCGATGTTGCCGATCGTCAACGCCAGCGTGTCCCCCTTGTTGCGCTTGAGCCAGACGTCGTAAACCGATCCGGGGCCGTTGGGATCGGGCACCACGAGGGTGGCCTCGCGGATCAACCGCTTCAGCGACGGGGAGCCGCCGCCGGAAAAGTTCGGGCCTTGTGTGTTGTCGTCCTCGTTGATGTAGGCGACGACGTGCGCCCGCAGGCTGTCGGCCATCTCCTCCACCCACTCCGTTGATCCGATCAGCCCCCACTCCTCGGCGTCCCAGGTGGCGAACACGAGCGTGCGCGCCGGCCGCTGTCCTTCTTTGGCGAGCTGGGCAAACGCCCGCGCCGCCTCGAGCACCGTCACCGTGCCGCTGATGTTGTCCGCCGCTCCGGGGCTCCACGCATCGCGGTGTCCGCCGACGACCACCCATTCATCCGGATACACGGCGCCGCGGATCATTCCGAACGTGTCCCAGATCGTGTGGAAGCCACGGCTGCCCTGCTCGCGCCGCACCTGGAGGCGGGCTGCGACCGGCCCGGGCCCGATGTGATAATGGAAGGGCAGGCCGCCTTGCCAGCCGTCTGGACCGCTCGGGCCCTTGAGGGCGATGAGAAAGCGCTGCGCGTTGCCATAACTCATCGGCTGGACGGGAATGTGCGGGATCGGCAGTGACTCTTCGGGCGCGCGGCGCGCACCGGCAATCGAGGCGTAGCCGGGGGTCGTCGGGTCCCCGTCC
>DATFSB010000573.1:0-4484 GCA_035262825.1 Gemmatimonadales bacterium
GTGGAAGCCGGGATTGACGCCGCTCCCGAAGGAGGAGCGACGCTCGCGGCGGCGCAGGGGCTCCTGACTGCCGGGGCACTCCAGCGGCACGAAACGGTGGTTCTCTTCAATACCGGCGCCGGGTGGCTGTATCGCACTTAAGCCGTTTATATTTGCGCACTTCGAGCTATGCCAATCGCCGTAATCGACCCCTTCGCCGGCATCAGTGGCGACATGACGCTGGGCGCCCTGCTGTCGCTCGGGGTACCGGAATCATGGCTGCAGGAGCTGCCTGGACGGCTTGGCCTCAGCGCGGTCGAGGTTTCGATCCGCGACGCCCGCCGCGCCGGTGTGACGTGTAAGCAGGTGGAATTCGCGATTCCCGATCAGCCACACGGTCGCCATGTCGGGGAGTTGATCCGGCTGGTCGAAGCGGCGCCGGTCTCGGCGTGGACGCGTGAGCGCGCGGTGCGGGCGTTCCGGCTCGTGGGCGAAGCCGAAGGACGCGTACACGGCACGACGCCGGAGCGGGTGCATCTGCACGAGGTCGGGGCCGTCGACGCGGTGCTCGACATCGTGGGCGCGATCGAGGGATTCGAGCGACTTGGAGTGGACGCGATCTACCACCGGCCGGTCGCGCTCGGGTCGGGGTGGGTGGAAGCGGCGCATGGACGGTTGCCGGTGCCGGCTCCGGCGACGGCGCTGCTGCTCGAAGGGATCGACGTCCGAGCGAATGGTCCCGTCGAGGGCGAGGCCACGACGCCGACGGGTGCGGTACTGCTGCGTGTGCTGTCGTCGGGAGCGCCACCCGCGGGATGGCGGCAACTGGCGAGCGGGTGGGGGGCGGGGAATCGCGATCCGCAAGGCTACCCGAATGCGCTACGCATTCTCGTGGGCGAGGCGGCGGCGGAAGCGGGTGAGGTGATCGTTCTCGCCACCGACGTCGATGACCTGAGCCCGGAGTACGTCGAGCCGTTGCGGCAGGCGCTGTTCGCGGCCGGCGCGCTCGATGTGCAGACCTGGGCGGTACAGATGAAGAAGGGGCGGACCGGGTTCCGCTGCGAGGTGGTCGTCACTGAGACGGCGGCGCCGGCGGTGACCGCGGCGCTGTTTCAGCACAGCACGACGGCCGGAGTGCGGCGCAGCCGCGTGGAGCGGGTGACGCTGCAGCGCCGACAGGTCACGGTGCCGCTCGCGGGCGACGTGCACGTCCGGGTAAAGGTGCTGGAAGGCCCCGATGGTGGTCTGCCGCGGGTGAAGCCGGAGTACGACGACGTGGTAGCGGCGGCGCGGCAACTGGGACGGCCGCCGCTCGAAGTGGCGCGGGCGGCGCAACGTGGCGCCGAAGAATTGATCGCGAACTCCAAGGAGTGATCGTCATGCGGAAGCAGCTCGTTCTCACGGTATGCACGACCATGTCGGTCGCAGGGTTGTTGCAGGGGCAGTGGCTCCCCCCCGCCAAGAACTGCGATGTCAAGCGCAGCCACTTTCTGGTGAACGGCGCGGCGCAGTATCTGGAGGTGGCTGCGACAAAGCCGGCCATGCGCGAAAGCCAAATGCGGAGCGCCGAGAAGAATCTGACGCAGGCGGTGACGACGGGCGGGCAGGACAAGAACCCCAGCGCGTGGTATTTCTTCGGTCGCTACTATGCGATGCGCGGGGACCTCTGGGGAGCCGACTCCGCATTCAGCAAGGTCGAAGCGCAGCTGCCGTTGTGCCACGACGACATCCAGTATTACCGGCGTAATCTCCTCTGGGTGCCCGCCATCCAGGCGGGGCAGGCTGCGCTGACGGCTGGGAACTACGACTCCGCAATTACCGCGCTGCGCGCAGCGGCCAAAGTCTACGACGCCGAGCCTCAGGGATTCGTGACGCTCGCTACAGCATTCTTCAACATCCCGCCGGCGGCGTACCTCCCGGAGTCGACGTTCCGCAAGCAAAATCCAGGGCTGGCAGACTCGGCTTTCTCCGCGCGCTACCAGGCGGCGCTCCTCACACACTACGATTCTGCGGCAGTGTATTTCCGCCGCGGCGTCCAAGCGGCAAAGGATCCGAAGTTCGAGGGGGAGAAGAAGGATGCGATGTTCAACCTCGGGAACGCCTTCTACGGCGCCCAGCACTACGATTCTGCGGCTGCGGCGTACGACGCCTATTTGAAGGTGGCGCCGAACGATGTGCAGGCGCGGGCACGGCTGGCGGATGTGCTGTCGATGGGCGGGCACAAGGATTCGGCGATGACGATGTACGCCTCGATCCTGCAGCACGCCGACTCGGCCGACCCCAACATCCTGTTCAATGCCGGGGTCATGATCTACAATGCCGCCCCCCCGTCGCCCGACACCGCCAAAATCAGCGCCGTGTGCCGTCGCAAGCCGCTCGCGGCGGGACAGACCGCGCTGCGGCGCAAGACGGTGTGTGATCGTGAGGCGGCGGATTCGCAGGCACAGCGGGATTCGGCCGCAGCGGGCAACTACCGGATCGCGGCGCAGGCGTTCGAAGTCGGCCTGGTCCGCGCGCCGCAGAACCGGGACGGCCTGTTCAATCTCACGAGCTCCTATTTTGCCCTGCGCCAGGCCGACAAGATGCTGGGCACCGCGCAACGTCTCGTCCAGGTCGACCCGATGAACCGCAATTCGGTGCGCATGCTGGCCCAGGCGTGGCAGCTGAGGAAGCAAGGCGACAGCGCGCTGTACTACGTGACGATTTCCGACTCGCTGCTACCCGTCGACGTGAGCGTGGGCAGCTTCGGGCCGACCGACCAGGGCGCGACGATCAGCGGCGTGGTGACGAACTACCACTCGAAGGGAAGCGTCCCCCTGAAGCTCGTGTTCGAGTTTCTGAACAAGACCGGGACGGTCGTGACCAGCGCGACCTCCGACATTCCCGCGATCGACGGCAACGGCACCTATGCTTTCAACGTGCAGGCGATCGGAGTCGGGATCGTCGGCTGGCGCTACAAGAAGGGATGAGCGGCGGGCCGCCCCCCGGCGTTGACGCTGGGGGGCGGGCTCCCCATTTTGTCACGGGGAGTCTCGCGGGCGTAATTCAGGGGTAGAATGCCAGCTTCCCAAGCTGGACGTCGTGGGTTCGAATCCCATCGCCCGCTCTGGATGAAGACGAGAGCATGGTACGCCTATTCCTATCGTCCGACCCGCACCACGGGCCGGCGCCGGGGGTGTGGGCGGAGCTAGAGTGAGCGGCAGTACCCCGAGCGATCCGACGGTCCGTGGCGACACGGGCCGTTTGCTTTTCACCTGATGGGAGGTCGTATGGCCCAGACTCCGGTCGGCGTGCAGGCCTCGTATTTCATCGAGCAGGACTGGCCCGCCTACTCGCCGGAGCAGCACGCCGTGTGGGCGGTCCTGTACGAGCGCCGCATGCAGACCCTGGCGGCGACGGGGAGCCGGGTGTTTCTCGAGGGGGCGGAGCGTATCGGCCTCCGTCCCGACCGCGTCCCGGAGCTCGCCGAGGTCAACCGGCGGCTCGCGCCCCGCACCGGGTGGGCGGCGGTGGGGGTCACCGGGTTCCTGCCGGCGCGAGAATTCTTCGCCTGTCTGTCGCAGCGGCGGTTCCCCACCACGCTCATCGTGCGCACGCGTGAACAGCTCGACTACCTCCCCGAGCCCGACATCTTCCACGACGTCTTCGGGCACGTCCCGCTACACGCCGACCCCGTGTTTGCCGACTTCCTGCAGCGATTCGGGGCGCTGGCGTCTGCGGCGGAGACGGAAGAGCACGTGACCGGAATGGCGCGGTTGTTCTGGTTTACCGTCGAGTTCGGGCTGATCCGCGAGCGGGGCGATGTGAAGGTTTACGGCAGCGGATTGATCTCGTCGCATGGCGATGCCGCCAACGCCCTCGGCCCGAAATGCGATCGCCGTCCATTCTCTCTCGGGGCAGTGCTGGCGCAGCCATTCGAGATCGATCACCTGCAGGATGTGCTGTTCGTGGTCGATTCGTTCGATCAGCTCTTCAGCGCGCTGGCCGATGCGGAGCGCTGGCAGCGGGGGGACGGCACGCATTGACAGCGCCGGACGGCGCGTCAGATTCGACTAACCCGCCTATTCGGAGACTCCCGATGCGTTCCGCCGCCGTCACCGTCGGACTGTTGAGCCTGGGCGCTGCCGGCCTCGGAGCCCAGGCCAGGACCTGGGTCGAGCCCAAGCCGCCGTGCGATATCAAGCCGGGGTTCTTCCGACTCAACAGCGCTATCGTCGATCTGCAGCACGCCACGCAACAGCCACAGATGCGTGATCACCTGCTCGGCCAGGCACAGGACGTACTGCTGCGCTCGATCCGTGACGACAAGCAGGACAAGAATCCGGCGGCCTGGTATTACCTCGGTCGCTATTACGTCGAAAAGAGCGATGCCATGGGGGCCGACACCGCCTTCGCGAAGGCGGTTGCGCTCGCGCCGCAGTGTACGGCGGACATCGCCACGTACACAACGCCGCTGGCACAGGCGACCCTCAACCAGGGCCTCACGCTGTGGCAGGCGGGGAACA
>DATFSB010000574.1:0-27356 GCA_035262825.1 Gemmatimonadales bacterium
GGGCCATATCGACCGCCCCCCGGACGCGGCGCCGGCATGACACGACGTACAGGCCGGAAACAGCTTGGCGTGTTTAGCGTGATCGAACCCCGCCGGCTGCTGGGCGCTGATGCCTCGGGTCACCAAGAGGAACACCGCGGCGAGCGGCGCGAGCCGAGCGTTCATGGCCGCTCTCCCACCGGCATCCGCCGCACGGCAGGCGGAATCCCGCGCAGATCGGCGCCTTTCCCGAGCGCGATCGTTGCGAACGCGGTAAGACGGAACTGATTCCAGTGGAACGCCTGAGCGTCGGGGTGGCGCCGGTCCTCTTCGTAATACATCCCACCCACGCCGACACGCAGCCCGGACGTGACGCCCGCCTGCAGGTCCACGCCGACCGACTTGAGACGAGATTCCTCGAAGCGGAACTCGAGGGGCCGTTGCAGCGTTGCTCCCGTCAGCGTGACGAGCAGGCGGGGATCCGGCGCGTAGGACAGAGTGCCGCTCCCGCCCGCGTCGGAGGCGCCAGGACCGAAATGCGCCTGATAGGCACCATCGACCGTCACCCCGGGGACGACACTCGCGGTGGCCCCGACTTCGTAACGCCACCCCGCGTCTTCCACCACCACGAGCGCCGTCGACACGTCGGCAGGCGCATAGGCGTAGCGCTCGCCGCTCGCGCGGATGTCGAGCCAATCGGTGGCACGAATCGTCACCCGCCCGAACGCCGCGTGGTAGGGGACGGGGCTGAAGGCTCCCCAGATGGTCCACAACGCGAAGTGGGGCCGGTAGCGACGCGCCCCGGCGGTCGCCGACAGCCGCGAGCCTGTGTACGTCACCGATCCCTCGGCGCTGCCCCACTCACCCATGGCCAGATCCCAATCGGAGCCGGCCTGCAGTGTCAATCCCTTCACGGGGGGCCGTACAGCCACTTGCACGCCCGCACGCTCGGAGACGAAATAGTCGACGTCGGGATCGACCTCGCGCAGATAGTCGGCGTGCAGCGATCCCCAGCGGCCGGTCCACCCGCCACCCGCCCCCGCCACGAGCTGGCGGCGACGCGGTTGAAAATCGTCGAGCGGGTTCAAAGCAGGACTGGTGACCGGCAGTGCTACACCCTGGGTCAGGCCCCAGCCGATAAAGCCCTCGAGCTCAAGTCCCCGGTTCGCGTCCCGCACCACCACCCGTCCACCATCGAAGCCCTCGTATCCGAGGCGTGAGGTCGCAACCTGCCGGCCGGCGCGCACAGTCACCTGGGGCATCGCGTAGTCGAGGTACCCTTCGATCAGCTGGAACTCGGGAGATGTGCCGGGCCACACGTGATCGTTGCCGATTTCGCCGGCCGCCCGGGCGGAGACACGAGCCGAGAGTCCGGGGAGGCCCAGCCCCCAGAGGGTGAGGTCGGCCGACGTCACGATCGGCGCGCCATGCAGGATCGGTCCGGGGCGATAGAAATGGCAGTAGGCGTCGCCCCCACCGCACAGCACGGCGAATCCATCCGGGGTCGCGGGGCCGCCGCCGGAGCCTGGCACCGTATCGGCAGCTGCGATGCTGTCCGGCGTCAGCCCGCGGAACGACACGACCTGGAGTCGCGTGTCGATCCTCACCCGGTAGCCTTGCCCACCCGCCGATCGAGCGAGCACCAGAGCGAGTGCCAGCACGCCCAGACCGCGATGCGTCACCTGCCGCCGCCTTGCCGCAGATGGGCCTGGTATTGCACCGGCCCTGCCTGGAAGTGACAGACCGTGCACTCCTGCGTGGCGTAGTGGTCATGCTGTTTGACGTGGCACGTCAGGCACAAACGCCGGTCCGGGACGAGGCCGCGGACTTCTTCAGAGCGATGACAGGCGTCGCACCCTTCGTGCGCCGCCGCCGGTGGAGCGTGCGCCGCGCGCCGCTCGGGGCCCGACTCCGCGTGACACGACGCACACGCCCGTCCCGCGGCGTGATGATCCTCATGACAGGTCGAGCAGCGGGCAACCTCTCCCGATGGTGCGAGGGTCACGGGTGTGGTGTGGCACTGCACGCAGCGCAGCTGCCGGTGCGTCTCGTGATCGAACGGCACGCGGTGCGTCCGCAGCGGCGCATTCTTCACCTGCACGACGACCTGGACGGTTTCCGCGGCCATCGCCGGCGCGTCGCGGTGGCACTTGGAGCAGGTCAGCGTCGCCGGGGCTTGATGATGGCAGATCATGCACCCGCGTGGAGCCTCGAACGTGAGTCGGCCGTGCGCTTGCTTGGAGAGGTGACAGGTGATGCAGCTGAGGGACTTGTGACGGTCGTGCGGGAAGGAATCGGCCGGCGTGCGGGATGCCCGCACGAGCGGCGGATCATCCACAAACACGGCATCCCCCTTGCCCTTCGCCCGGAACCAGCGCCGCGGAGCGAGCGACACCCGTCGCAACGCGGCGGTGGTGTCGAACGGCAGCGGCGGATTGAGCCCGCGGCCGGCGCGACGCGCCTTCACCGCCGCATGACAGCCGGCGCAATCAGACGGATCTACGCGGGCCGCATGCGGCTCGTGACAGGTGATACAGTTGTTTTCGAGACGGCGGTGCGCCAAGCCGACGTGAAACGGCACCTTGCGCCAGTCGGCATGGCATTGCGCCGTGGTGCAGCTCAGCTTCGCCTCTGCGGGTGTTCGCTGCGTGTGTGGGTTGTGACACATGCCGCACGTTCCCCTGTGCGGATCGCGTGCCGGGTCGAAGCTCGTCAGCACCTGGCGCATCTCGTGACAGCCAAGGCACTCCTTGTTCCCCGGCACGAGCGTCCCGCGCGCCGAGTCGCGCGTCACGAAAGCAGGGACGAGCACCTTGAACTGGTGACAGGTGGTGCAGTGCAGCGACGTCTGCTGGGCCATTTTGCCCAGCTCGATCGTGTTGTTGACGTGGCAATGCGCCTGCGCGCACGTGCTGTCGACGGGAGCGAAATGGTGCACCTCGACGCCATGGCACTTGACGCACTGCAGGTTGCGCAACACCACTGAATCGGATTCGAGGTGTGTGCGGTGACCAGCGGTCTGCGCAATCCGTTGCCAGAGCTTTTTTCCCTCGCCCGTGATGTGGCAGCTGGCGCAGATGCGATTGGGGACTTTCGCATGGGGCGGAATGGCCTGCGGTCGCTCCGCCACCCAGAAATACAGCTGCTTGGCGCTGGCGAAGAGCGACTGTTGATGGCACTGGTGGCACTGCAGGGTATCATGCTCGCTCTGCGTGAAGCGCTGATACGCAGGCGTCATCACATGGCAACCGGTGCAGAATCCGTTGTCGTGCATCATGTAATGCCAACCTGCGGCGCCGGACACCGTGACTCCGGCGATCACCAACACAGCGGCGGTGGCGGTGGCGAGCCGCACCTGACGCTGTCGCGTGGCATACCATGCAGCGATCTCGCTCCGGCGGCGCCACAGGGTGAGGAGCAGGACAACAGCGACGATCAAGCCGAGGAAGAAGCCGGCGATCTGGACCCACTGTGGCAGGTTGAAGAGGAAGCGCAGGACAGCCGCAACGCCCCCGGGGAGCGGGGACGCGACCTTCGTCGGCCTGGGTTCTTGCCAGAGGGCGTACAGCATCGGCACCCCGGAACGAGAACAAGCCAAGGGCTCCGGTCGCGCCCGAGCGCGCCCGGGACCGTTGTATCATGGTGCGACTACGCCGACCCGTCGAGCGTCAGCGGTTGCTCACCCGAATCGCCGGTGCGGGGCGGCCGCGCGCTGCGGCGACCCGCAGCAACGTCTGATCGACGAGCGCCTGAACCGCCGGCGGGACCGGCAACCCGTACCGCGATTTCAGCTGGTTGATGCTCGTCGCCAGGAGCTGCTGATAGAGCAGCGGGTTGTGCACGCCGAGCGAGCCGTCGCCGTTGGCGTAGCGATCCTCTCCCAGCAGGCGAACGTTGAACAACACACCCTCGGCTACCGACACGACGTTGTCCTTGTAGTTGAACGCCGTATCCGCCTGTGCGGCACTCAGCTGTGTCAGGAGCCCGGTGTCTCCCGCATCGAAGGCGGCGAACCGTCCACCCGGCCCCGGACTGGTAGCGGTGGTGTCGAACAGCTTCTGGTTGCCGTTGGCGTCCGTCCACAGCGCGTCGGCCAGCGCCCCCACGGCGGCGCGCTGCGATGCGAACGCGTTCTCGGCCTGGACGGCGGTGCTGTGGCACTGGCCCGAAACGCATCCGACGAAGGAGCGGCTGCCCGACACGTAGCCCGCGTCGCCCGGACGTGCGCAGTTGCCGGTGGTCGGCTTGCCGTTGACGAGGCACGGATCCGGCAGGAACAGATGACCCACCGACTGGAACGCGAAATTGCCGGCGGTGTCGGTGACGGTGACGCGGTTGACGTGGCAACCGGCGCAGAGGCGCGTATTCACGCTCACGTTGCCGTGCGTCGCCGGTACGGTGTCGACGAAGTTGATGCCCCACCATCCCGCCGTACCCAGCACCACCGAACCCTGCGGCGCGTGCGGCCCGCGCGGGCTGTTGGACGGCGCTGTCGCGCGGCGGTTGTGACAACGCATGCACAGGTTCTGCGCAGGGTCGCCGTTGTCGATCGGGAAGCGTAGCTGGCCCTCGTTGTTCTTGGCGTGAGGGTCGTGGCACACGACGCACACCGTGGGGAGCGCCGTACCGACGTTGATGGCGTCGTTTTTCTCGACGTAGTTGGTGTTGACCCCCCACGCCTTGAGTACGCTGCGGCCCTCGTGACAGCTCAAGCAGCTGCCGCCCGCGTTCACTGGATCGGGAACGACGCTCGCGTGCGGTGATTGCGACCACTCTTCCACGAACGGGGAATGCACGCCGGTGTGGCACGCCGCGCAGGTCGCGCTGGTGCGCGACACGTTGGTGTCGGGATTGATTTTGATGCTGGCCAGCGGCACGTTGCCGGGATTGGGACCCTGCACGTGCGTGAAGCCCGGGCCGTGGCAGCTCTCGCACTGCACGTCGAAGTACGTTGAATCGGCGACCTTGGCGTAGCCCGCCTTGGTCGTGTCGGGCACGGCATTGCCGAGCTGATTGACGGAGTGACAGTTGTTGCAGTACGACGCCTGGTGCCCTGAGCCCACGAGATCCGACCACGCCTGCGCGTGCCGCGTACCGATCCACGTGCCTTGCTGGTCGACGTGGCAGTTGCCGCACGTCGTCTGCTTAGTGCTGACCGTGTAGTAGCCGAGGAATCCGTTGATCGAATCGCGTGGGGCATTGAACGGCGCTCGCGTCTTGAAGACGATCTTTTCGTTCGTGCACGCGCCGAGGGCGATCAAGCCGAGAACCGGAAGGAGCCAACGTTGCCTCGTCATGAGTCAGGCCTCCGAATGCCGTTCACGCGCAGAATCCGCCTGTGCCACGATACGTCTCCGTAGAACTACGGGCAAGCACTAAGTGGTTGATTTATATGTAGTTAAGATGATGATTTCTTCATGTTCTTCACGGAGGAATCGGCCACCGAGCGCACCAGTAGGAACGAATGCAGCTTTACGCCGCCATGACTTCCTTGACACGCCAGCTCGGCGTCGGCGCGGTCACCGCGCTCGTGATCGGCGAGGTGATCGCCGTCGGCATTTTCCTCACCCCCGCGGGGATGGCCCGCTCCCTCGGCTCGCCGTTGTGGTTGCTGGTAGTGTGGCTGGTGATGGCGGGCATGGCCCTCGCCGGCGCGCTCTGTTACGGCGAGCTGGCGGCGCGATTCCCGGAAGCCGGCGGCGGGTACGTTTACCTCCGCGAGGCGTATGGATCGGCAATCGCCTTCCTGTATGGATGGAAGTGCATGCTTGTGATGGATCCTGGCATCACCGCGTTGCTCGCGGTGGGATTCGCGAGTTACGTCGCATACGTCGTCCCCCTCTCGGCCGTTGCCCAGAAAGTCGTCGCAGTCGTGACGATCGCGGGACTCGCGGGCGTCAACGTGATCGGCGTGCGACTCGGGGCGCGGGTGATGCAGTGGTTCACGGCGCTGAAATTGGGCGCCCTCGGGCTGATCGCCGTTCTGGCGCTCGCGCTGGGCGCGGGACACTGGTCGAACTTCCTCCCGTTCGTCGCGCAACATCCCGGCTCGGACGCCCTGCCGGGGGCGCTCGCTCCCGCGCTGGTCGGGGCATTCTTCGCCTTCGGCGGATGGTGGGAGATCAGCAAACTCGCGGGCGAGGCCAAGGACCCCGAGCGCACCGTCCCCCGCGCTCTGGCCCTGGGCGTTGCTGCGGTTGCCGCGGTCTACATTCTTACCAGCGCCGTCTTCCTCTATCTGGTGCCGCTCGAGCAGGTTACATCGGGGGAGGCATTCGCGGCGCAAGTAGGCACCGTTCTGTTCGGCGCCGCCGGCGGAAATATCTTCGCAGCGATCGTCATGATCGCCGTGTTCGGCAGCCTGCTGGCCTTGTTGATGGCGTTACCACGGGTGTACTACGCGATGGCCGGCGATGGAGTGTTCTTCAAAGGCGTAGCGGCGGTGCACCCGCGGTTCGGGACTCCCGCGCGGGCCATCGCCATACAGGCGACGCTCGCCTCGGTGCTCGTGGTGTCGGGTTCGTTCAATCAGATCCTGGCGTACTTCATCTTCGTGACGGTGCTGTTTCTCGGCTTGACGGTCGCTGGACTCTTTGTTGTCCGGCGCCGCTCGCGGTCCACTCCCGCACCTTCCTATCTCACCTTCGGCTATCCACTGACACCGATTCTCTTCTTGACACTGGTGGCAGTGCTGCTCTTCCTGCTGGCGGGGCACAACCCGCTGCAAGCGGCACTTGGTCTGGGAATCGTGGGACTGGGGGCGCCGGTCTACTACGGGCTGTTTCGCGACTCACACCCAGAAAGGATACGCTCCGGAACGGCGTCGCCGGCTGCTGCGCCAGTCCAGCAGGACAAACACCACGCCCACCGCAAGCCAGAATCCGGCGCGTAGCCACTGGCCGTCCGCGAGTGCGTCGAGCAGGGCGAGCCCGAAGAACAGCAGGAACACCGTCACGCCCTCGTGTCGCATGGCCCCTCCTCATTCCGCGGTGGACCAGCGTGGCGTAGCGCAGCGGGTCCAGAAACGGGCCGTCAGCCCAGTCTCACTCGGTGCCGGGGGGCACACTCCCTGCCTCTCCGTGCGCTACGCCACCGCTGCAACGTACGCGGGATAATGGCAGGTAATCGTGATTCTCCGATGAAGGACGCTTAACCTCCTAAAACGGTTTGAAGCCGGGGGACCCGAACGTGGTCATCTGTAGATGTTGCCATAGCGGCACCGCATAGGCGTTCAACACGATCACGATCGCGACGATGGTCCAGAAGCCGTAGCGGTCGAGCAGCGTCGTCCGGGCTGCCACCAGGTGCAACGGCTCGGCCCACTCGATCGGCTGCGGGTCGCGCCGTTTCCCCGCGAGCCACGTCCCCAGCATCACCAGCACGAAGAAGCCGGCGCTGGCGAACAGGAACAGACCGCCGACCGCCGACACGCCGGTGAGCACCTTCCATTGTGCCGCGATCGGACTGCCGCCGTACGTCGCTTCCATCACGCGCCGCGGCATCCCCATCAGCCCGGTGACGTGATTCGAGAAGGAGAACAACGCCATCCCGATGAACCACAGGTACGGCTGCACCCGCGCGAGCAGCCCCAGCTCAAGCTCGCGGCCGAGCAGCCGCGGGACCAGATAGTACGCGACACCCATGAACGTGAGCGCGACCGCGCTGCCCACCGTCAGGTGAAAGTGGGCCTGGATCCAGGCGGTGTTGTGCACCACCGAGTTCAACATGTACGAGGCGTTGATCGCCCCGCCGATGCCGCCGATGGCGAACAACAGCATGGCGAAGACGACGCTCGAGAACGTCGGGTCACGCCACGGCAGCTTCCCCAGCCAGTCGAGCCACCCCGTGGCGCCCTTGAGGCGTCCCGCGACTTCCATCGAGGCGGTAATCGTGAATGCCGTGACGAAGCTCGGGAACAGGATCCACATCGTGATCATGGAGTGCAGGAACTTCCATCCCGCGGGGATCCCGGGATCCATGAACTCGTGGTGGAATCCCACCGGGGTGGAGAGGATCAGAAACAGGATGAAGACGAGCCGGCCCAGCGGATCGCTGAACAGTTTCCCGCCGGCGACCCTGGGGAAGATCGTGTACCAGACGACGTACGCCGGGAGCAGCCAGAAGTAGACCAGCGGGTGTCCGAAATACCAGAACAGCATCCGGGCGAGCATCGGGTCGATCGTTTTCGTCAGACCGAGCGACCAGGGAATCAGCAGCACGAGGTCTTCGATTGCGACGCCGACGGTCGCGATCAACCACAGAATCCCCGTCACCAGCATGCCGTGCAGCGCGAGCGGCGCCGGGACCCCGGGATGCTCGCGGCGCCACCCCCGGTAGGTGAGGATCGTGGTCGCGCTCCAGCACCAGCTCCCCACGATGAGCAGTGCGGCTCCTATGTAGAAGGCGGGATGCGCCTGCAGCGGCGGGTAGAAGGTATACAGGACGCTCGCGCGGCCGGACAGGATCGCGCCCGCGGCGAGCGCCGTGCCGGTGAGGGCGACCCAGAACCCGGTCCAGGCGAGCCGCGGCGTGGCGATCGCGCGGTCCAGCGTCCGGGTCAACACGACGTAGCCGAATCCCATGATGAAAAACGTCGTGAACACCAGCGCCATGAGCACGCCGTGAGCCGTGACGGAGAGGTAGTACATCTTGGGCGAGCGGAACGGCAGATCGAGGCTCGCCCGGGAGAGTGCCTGCATCATCGCCATGGCGGAGGCGATGCCGAACGCCGTGATCGCCACGGCGAAATTCGCCAGCGAAAGGCGGTCGGTGCGGTTCATGGCGTCGCCTCCGCGATCAGCTTGGCGGACATCAGGTGATGTCCCCCGCCGCAGTACTCGTTGCAGACGATGAGGTACTCGCCGGGCGCGAACCGCGTCGTGAACTGGCTGATGTAGCCGGGGACGACCATCGTGTTGCCGTTGGTGCCGACGATCTCGAAGCCGTGGGTGACGTCGATGCTGGTGAGCCGGAACGTCACCGGCTTGCCCGCCGGGACGTGAAGCTCGGCGGGTTGGAAGGTGAACATCATGGCGACGGCCACGACCGTGGCGCCGCCCGCCGTCACGGTGACGCCGCGTTGCGCGAAGCGGGGATCGCCGAACACCTTGCCGGGATCGATCGTTTCGACGTGGCTGGGCGGTTGCAGCGCGCTGGCGCCGTAGCCGATAGCGACCGACAGCGCGAACACGACGATGATCACCGCCGCGGCCCACATCCAGATCTTCTCGTAGAGGGGGACGTTCACGGCGTCACTCCTCCCCGACGCAGGTAAATGAGCAGGTAGACGCCGAACCAGCTCAACACGACCAGGACGCCATAGAGCGCGACCAGCAACAACGTTCCTTTCGGATGGTCCAGCTGCGGCGCTTGCTCGGCCACGATGCCCTCCGGTTAGTAGCGCGATTGCATGTACGCGAATCCCTTCGCCACCGTCGTCCGCCAGGCCCGCTCGACGGTCGGCGTCCAGGCCTGGTCATGACGCTTGACGGTCTCGATGAGGCTCTCCAGGAACGGTCCGTAAAAGGACGGCTCAATCGCGAGGTCCTTCCGGCTGTGGCGCTCGGCGAGCCGCGACAGGATGTTGGGCTCACCCTCGCGCTCGGCGGGGAAGGTGAGCAGCAGCCCGATCGCGTGCCGCAGCAGCTTCCGCTGGCGGTCGAAGTCCGTCTCGGCGAACCGGGCCCGGGCCTCCGGCAGGACCTCGAACAGGCTGGCGTAGAAGTCGTCGACGAATCGCGGCACCTGCGCGCAGCGATCGAAGCTCGCCCGGGCCTCGGTCATCGCCTCCCGCATCTCGGTATCCATGATCAGGGTCCCGCCGCTAGGGGTAGATCGACCTCGAATCGTGCCCCGCCGCCCGGGCGATTCATCGCGCGGATGTCGCCGCCGTGCAGGCGCGCGATGGCGAGCGCCGCCGTCAACCCAAGGCCGGTGCCCGCCCCGCGCGTACGCGCTTGGTCGGCACGGAAATACGGCTCGAAGAGATACGGCAGGTCCGCCGCGGCGATGCCGGGGCCCGAATCTTCGACCACGAGACGCTGGATCCCCGGCGCCGGTTCTACCCGGACGGTCACCGATCCCCCGATCTCCGAGTACGTGATGGCATTATCGACCAGCTCGTCGACCAGCCGTCGAGTCAGCTCGGCATCGACGTCCGCGCGCGCGCCGTCGGACGCGGCCGCACAATTGGTGTGGATCTCCTTCTCCGCGATGCGATGCCGGAAGCCCTCGAACGATTGCCGCGCCATGGCGAGCAGGTCGGTCGGCTCCCGCTGCAGGGATAGTTGGCGCGACTCGGCCCGGTTGATGAGCAGCAGCTCCTCCGTCATGGTCGTCATGCGCTCGATCTCTTCCAGCGCGCTGCGCAGGACGCGCTGGTATTCCGCGGGCGTGCGCTCGCTGCGGAGGGTGACTTCGATCTCTCCGCGCAGGGCAGTCAGCGGAGTGCGCAGCTCGTGGCTGACGTCGCTGGTGAAGCGCCGTTGAGTGGAGAACGCGTCGCTCAGGCGACCGAGCATGCCGTTCAACACACCGACCAGCCCGTGGTATTCCTCCACCGTCGCACCGGCCGACAACCGTTGATCGAGGGTACCGGCGGCGATGTGCCGCGCCTGCTCCGTGATGTCGAGAACGGGGCGCACCGCCGATCGCGCGAAGTGTCCAGCCCCGACCAGGGTGGCACCTGTGCCGAGCACCACCACACCGAGCAGCGATAGCAGCACCGCCCGGTCGGCAGCCGATTGATCTATGTGTGAACGCAGGAGGTGTGCGGTCACGAGCCAGATCGCCGCCGACGCGACGATCAGGCCGGCGGCCATCGTCGCCCCAAACCGGACGACGAGGGTCCGCCGGAGTGATCGGGTCACGCGGTCTGGCGCGTCTCGTCAGGCTGCTGCAGCCGGAACCCGACGCCGCGCTCGGTGTGGATCAATTCCAGTCCGGCCACCTGACGGAGCTTGCGGCGCAGATTCCCGACATGCACGTCGACCACATTGCTCTCGGGATCGAAGTGCATGTCCCACACTTTCTCGAGCAGCTCGGTGCGACGGACCACTTCCTCGGCGTGCAGCAGGAAGTGCTCCAACAGATGGAATTCCTTGGGCGTGAGATCGACTCCCTTGCCCGCGACGCGCACCTTGTGTTTCAGCCGGTCGAGCTCGATCGGCCCATAGACCAGCAGATCGGTCCGGGCGGCGCCGCCGCGACGCAGCAGCGCCCGCACCCGCGCCAGCAGCTCGTCGAACTTGAACGGCTTGGCGAGGTAGTCGTCCGCGCCGGCGTCGAGACCGCGCACCACGTCTTCGGTCGCATCCCGCGCCGTCAGCATGAGAATCGGCGTACGCCGACCCTCCCGCCGCAGCTCGGCTGCGACCTGCAGTCCGTTCTTCTTGGGGAGCATCACGTCCAGCACGACGAGGTCGTAGTCGTAGACGTGGGCCAGCATCGTCGCCTCATCACCATCGGGGGCGATATCGACCGCGTAGCCCTCTTCTCGCAGCCCCTGCTCGATGAAACCCGCGACCTTCCGGTCGTCTTCCACCACGAGGATTTTCATGATCCGACTCTACCTCCCCGGCGTTGAACCCATTCTAAGGAAAGCGTGAAGGCCTCTTCATGGAGGCGGCGTCAACGGCAGCTCGAGGGTGAAGGTGGCGCCCTGGCCGGGAGTGGATTGCACCGTGAGCCGTCCCCCCAGCACCTCGGCGAGCCGCCGCGACACCGGGAGCCCCAGGCCGGTGCCGATTCCGGAGTGCGGATCGAATCGCTCGAACGGCTCGAAGATGCGGTCCTGCACGTCGAGGGGGATTCCCGCCCCGTCATCATGGACGAGGAACTCGACCGTACTCCCTTTCCCGTTGGGGCGGACGCCTAGCAGGACGCGGCCGCCGGGCAGTGAATGGCGTACGGCATTGCTCAGCAGATTCACGAGAATCTGCTGCAACCGTACCGGATCGGTCTGAAGCGCCGGGCCGTTCGGGGCGACCTCGGCCGAGAGCACAAGTTTTTTCTCTTCCGCTGTGGGCTCGAATCCCGTCAGCGCCCGCCGCGCGGCTTCCTCGAGATCGACCTCGCGCCACACCGGCCGCACCTTCCCGGAATCGAGTCGAGTCAGGTCGAGGAAGTTGTTGAGCAGCGAGATCGTCCGCTCCGTCCCTTCGTAGACCTCCTTCGCCGCCTGGGCCATTCCGTCTGCGGTGCGCGGCCGGACGAGACGCTCCGCCCATCCGAAGACGCCCGTCAGCGCGTTGCGCAGCTCGTGGTTCATCATTGCGAAGAACAGGTCGCGCTGTCGCTGCATGTCCCGGACTTGCGACACGAGGCGATTGCTCTCTTCCATGAGACGGGCGTTCTCGATCGCGACCGCGGCTTGCGCGGCGAGCAGCACGGCGATGCGCTCGTCCTCATCGTCGAACTCGGTGGCGCCTACTTTCTCGGTGAGGTACAGATTGCCGAACACCGATCGCCCGGTGGTGATGGGCACGCCGAGGAAGGAATGCATCGCCGGATGATGCGCCGGGAAACCGACATGGTCCGCATGGCGAGCGATGTCGCTGGTACGGATCGGCTTTGCCTCGCGGATCACGAGCCCGAGCAGTCCACGACCGTGTGGGAGATCCCCGATGCGTTCCCGCACCGCCGCGTCGATTCCGGATGTCACGAACGTCGCCAGGCGTTTCCCGTCAGCGGCCAGCACACCGAGAGCGGCATACCGGGCCCCAACGACCTCCCGCGCCACGTCCACGATACGCTGCAGCACCGTCTCGGTGGTGTGCTCGGAAAAGATGGACACGCCCAGCGAGAGCAGCCCGCGTAACCGCTGCTCGACACGCTGCGCTTCGACCGACCGCGAGCGAGGTGCCTTGGGTGGCTTAGCCTTCATGGAGTCGACTGGTTTGATGAATAAATTGCGAGCTTCTCGAATGGCGTCGCAAGAGGGCCGCATATCAAGCCCCTGCGTACAGACTTAGCCTGATCTTATGGGGCCCGATCCAGGGACCTTGCTCACCCGGGCTTCATGATGGTTTCAAGCCGTGAAGGCCAGGTTAATCGATGGAGGATCTGGTCATGAACCTACATCGCATCCTGGCCGGGGTCAGTCTGCAGGCCCCGAGTCCACGCGCTCCTCTCACCGCGGCCGAGGTGGCGGCGTTGGCGCATGCGGAGCTCGAAGTCATGACCGTCCTGGCCAGCCCGTGGGAGCTCGTGCCGGCCGACGAGGTAGAAGGGCTCCGCCGTTCCCACGGAGGTTCTCCAGCCGAGCTGGCCGCTCAGCGCGCATGTGAACGCCTCGAGCACATGGCTGGGCCGGCGGTGCTCGCGGCACCGCGTGTCACCTATCGGGCCGCGTTCGGCTGGCCCAGCGTGGAACTGGTGCGTCGCGCGGAAGAAACGTCCGCCGATCTGATCGTATTGGGAGGCTCGGGGCGCGCCACCGTCGGCCCCGCAGAGGATGTCACTCCGGCGACGCTGCGCCGCGGCCGGGTGCCTGTCCTCATTGCCCCACCCGTTCACGAGGTGTACCAGCGAGTGGTGGCGTGCGTGGACAACAGTCCCAACGCCGCCAAGGTGCTCGAGGCCGCGACGGCGATGGGCCACTGCCTCGGAGTTCCCACGGTCGCACTCCACGTCGAGTCGGCAGCGAGCGACGTCGTTGCCGGCGGCGGGCGGCGCCCCTGGCTGAGTCGATTGGAAGAGTGTGCCGGCGGCGGAACGGCACTCGCGCTGGAAACGGTCGTCCGTCAGGGGGATGTCGTGTCCGAAGTGCTGAGCGAAGCCGACAACGGGCCCACCGCCTTGATCGTATTCGGCTACCACCGCGGCATGAATTACGGCGCCGCCGGAGCGGTCACGACGGTCACCGCCCGTCTGCTTAGGCGTGCAAAGCACGCCCTGCTCGCGGTCCCCGTCTAGCAATCAGGGGAGAGCGCGACGGCGTCGAAGCCGCGGTTCGGCGGAACCGCCGGCACGGTTGCCGCAGACCGCGCGCACGCCACCGCCGCGACGATATCGGTCTGCGAGATCACGCCCACGAGCGTGCCGCGGTCCTCGACGAACAACCGTTTGACCTTGGCGTCGAGCATGCGCCGCGCGACGGCGCGGATATCGTCCTGCGGACCGGCCGTCTCGGGCCAGGGTGTCATGACCTCGAGGACCAGCGTGCGCTCGAACAGATGCTCGCGCGACAACAGGTCGTGGCATCTGGCTTCCGCATCGAGGATATCGCGCGTCGAGCAGATCCCGACCGCACGGCCGTGACGATCGAGCACCGGGAGCGCCGAGACACCGCTCGCCGCGAAGACGCGGACGGCGTCGGCCACCGTCGCTTCAGTGCCGATCGTGCGGAGATTGGTGCGCATGATGTCGGACACGTGCATATCCGCCTCCTAGAGTGTGCCGCCGGGGACGGCGCCCGCGACGGCCCCGACGATGTCCGATTGGGTGAGCACGCCGACCAGGCTGCCGTCGAACTCCACGAACAGACGGTGAATCTCGCCATAGAGCATCTGCCGGGCGGCCTCCTGAACACTCTCGTCGGGACCGACGGTGATCGGCTTCGCCGTCATGATTTCGCGCACGTGCGTTCCTTCGAGGATTTCCGCGCGGCGCTCGGGGTCGGGGGCTTCGGCGAGCAGCTGCAGCACGTCGGTGGTCGACACGACGCCGATGAGCTGCCCGCGCTTGCTCACGACGGGAAGTCCCGAAATGTGCTTGTCCGCGAGGATTTCGACCGCGGCCTCGACCGTATCGTCGGTGCCGATGGTCTCGAGATTGGTCTGCATGATGTCGGCGACTCGCATGGCCTCCCCCCTGATGGGTGTCGGTATCACAACGTCGCTGCGCACGGCTGAAGGTCTGATGAAGAGAGGCTGAGAGAGTATGAAGCGGGAACGGCCCGCTGCACCGAATTGCAATCGGGAGCGAGCCGGTCGTTCCCTTCACCGAACATTCCTTCATAGTGCCTTTCTCTTCACTTCACGGCGCCGCGCCTAGCATCGTTGCCATGGATTCGACCAGCGCAAACACGAAAATCGACCGGGCGCCGCTGTCCGGTCTCGGCCTCGGCGAGACCCAGCAGGCCGTGTTGCTGGCGCTGAAGCGGCTGGGCCACGCGACACAGGCCCAGGTGGCTCAGGAGGTGCCGTTCGCCCCCGCCACGCTGCGCGAGCACCTGCAATCGCTCGTTGCCCGGGGCCTGGTCCAGCGCAGCGGCAGCCGCCGCGCCAAGCCGGGGCGCCCCGAGGTCGTTTACGCCCTGACCGATCGCGGCAATGCGCTGTTCCCGAGCCGGGCGCCGCAAGTGCTGCGCGATCTGGTCGCTCACCTCCTCGAGACGGGCCATTCCCGTTTGCTGCGCCGCTTCTTCGAGCAGCGCGTCGCGGCGCGCCGCCCGGCGGCGCTCGCACGGCTGCACGGTCTCACCGGGCGTGCGCGCGCCGAGGAAGTCGCACGCATCCTGTCCGAGGAAGGTTTCATGGCGCTGGTCGGCGGCACGGCGGCGGAGCCCACCGTGCGGCTGTGCCACTGCCCCATCCAGGACGTCGTGTCGGTCACGCGCCTGCCCTGTCGCTACGAGCAGGAGCTGATCGCGCAGCTGTTGCAGCGTCCGCTGCATCGCCTCGAGTACATCCCCGATGGCGACACTTCGTGTTCGTACGCAGCCGAGGAGTCTTCGTGATGTCCCGTATCGTCTTTCCCCTTGCGCTCCTGACGTTGGCCGCCTGCAGCAAAGGAGCGGCGCCGAGCAAGGCGCCCGTCATGCCGACCCTGCCCGGCATGGCCGCTGTCGCCCCGCCGACCATCACCGGCAATGACCCGCGGGCCGCGCTGTTTCTCAGCAAAGGCTGCCCGACCTGTCATTCGGTGACGGCCGTCGGCATCAAGTCGAGCACCGACGTCGGTCCCGATCTGTCGATCGCGTACACCGACGTGCGGAATCGCTTCAACGTCTCCCTCGAGGAATTCCTCCCCAACCCCACCGGCACGATGCAGATGGTGCTCGGCCAGTTGATCAAGCTGAGCCCGGCGGAGCGGGATTCGGTCATCCACATGCTGAAGCAGATCAGCGAAGCACAGGAACATCACGAGCAGGACCACCACTAGCCATGGCAGGAGCTTCCATGACCTCTCGGTTCGTTTTCGTGGCCGGTCTCGCCGCCCTCGCGGCGTGTGCGCCGTCCCGGACCCCGCAATCGGGGCAGAACAGCCAGCTGGCGGACGCGCGCGTCGCGGCACAGCGCACCTACGTCGCGCCCGGCCAGCTGGACGACTACTACCTCTTCTACAGCGGCGGGCATTCGGGGAACGTGTTCGTCGCCGGCGTGCCGTCGCTGCGGCACATCATGACGATTCCCGTGTTCACTCCGTATCCCGGGACCGGCTACGGCTTCGACGAGGAATCGAAGCAGATGCTGGGCGGCTACAGCTGGGGCGACGTCCACCACCCCGCCCTCTCCAAGACCAAAGGTGACTACGACGGTCGCTGGCTGTTCGTCAACGACAATGCCAACAACCGCATCGCCCGCATCGACCTCAAGGATTTCAAGACGAAGCAGATCCTCGGGCCGATCCCGAACTCGAGCGGCAACCACGGCTCGGCGTTCGTCACCGAGAACTCCGAGTACGCCGTCGTGGCGAGCCGATTCTCCGTTCCGCTCCCGACCGGGACCTACGCCCCGCTCAGCGAGTACGCGACCAGGTACCACGGCGTCGTGAGCGGCATCAAGATCGACAGCGCCACGGGAACGCTGAGCCTGGCGTGGCAGATCATGACTCCGCCATTTGATTGGGACCTCGCGTCGACCGGCCGCGATGCGTCGCACGACTGGGTGGTGTGGACGTCGTATAACACCGAAGAGGCGACCGGCCGCCTCGAGGTGGCGGCGAGCCAGAAGGATCGCGACTACGTCGTGTTCGTGAACTGGAAGCTGGCTTCGGAAGCCGCGGCGGCCGGCAAAGGCAAGATGCTTGGAGGCGTCCGGGTGCTCGATCCGTCGGATGTGCGCGGCGGGATGTACCTCGTGCCCTGCGCCAAAAGCCCGCACGGCGCCGACTTCTCCCCCGACGGCCGTTACGTGGTGTGCAACGGCAAGCTGGCGCCGTACGTGACGGTGTTCGATTTCGCGAAGTTCCAGCAGGCGGCAGCCAAGAACGACACGACCGGCAACGAGAGCGGCATTCCGGTGTTGCGCTTCGAGTCGGTGCGCGTCGCCGAAGTGCCGGTCGGCTTGGGACCGCTGCACACGCAGTTCGACGACCAGGGCTACGCGTACACCTCGCTGTACGTCGAGTCGGCGATCGCCAAATGGAAGCTCGGTCCCTTCGACGGGCACGACTCCACGCTCGTCGCGGCCAAGATTCCCGTGCACTACGCCGTCGGCCACCTCGTGGTCGCGGGCGGTGACACCCGCCATCCGTACGGCAAGTACCTCGTCTCGATGAACAAGATGTCGAAGGGCCAGCATCTCAACGTCGGCCCCTCGCAGCCGGAATCCAGCGAGCTCATCGACATCACGGGCAGCGGCATGTCGATGTTGTCCGAGGCGTTCACAGAGCCCGAGCCGCACTTCGCCCAGCTCGTTCCGGCGACGGTGCTGCACCCGATCGAAGTCTATCCCAAGGCGGACAACCACGACCCCAATGCCATCTGGGCCGCGAGTGACGCCAAGGTGACCCGGCGCGGCAACATCGTCGAGGTCAAGCTGTACGCGATCCGCTCCTACTTCTCGCCCAACGCGATCGAAGTGAATCAGGGTGACTCGGTGATCATCCACGTCACCAACGGCGAGCAGGAGCGCGACATGATCCACGGCTTCGGGATCGCGCTCTACAACATCAACCTCGTCATGGACCCCGGCGAGTCGAAGACGGTCGCGTTCCGGGCGACGAAGACGGGCGTGTACCCCTTCTACTGCACCAACTTCTGCTCGGCGATGCACCAGGAGATGCAGGGCTATCTGCTGGTGAAACCGCGCGGGGCCGCGGCCGCGGCGACGACGGCCGCACCCGCCGGGCCGGTGGGTCGGTGATCATGCCGCTCACCAAGTGGCTCGACCAGGTTCTCTCCCCCCGGGCACGGCTCGCCGTGCTCGGGGCGGGGGGCCTGCTGCTTGTAGCTGCGCTGTTCCCGCTGTGGCGCATCACGATGTTCGCGAACCAGTTCCCCGAGGGACTGCGGCTCACGATTTTCAGCTACAAGCTGGTCGGTGGAGCGAACGGCGCCGATCTCGAGGGCATCAACATCCTGAACCATTACATCGGGATGCGGGACATCGCCGCGGCCGATTTCGTGGAGATGAAGTTCATCCCGTTCGCGCTGGGCGCCTTCTTTCTCCTCTCGCTGCGGACGGTGTTGTTCGCCCGCGTGCGGGACCTCGTCGATCTCGTAGTGCTGCTGGCGTACTTCTCGGTCTTCTCCTTCGGGGCGTTCTGGTACCGGATGCACAGCTACGGGCATCACCTGAACCCGGAAGCGCCGATCAAGGTGGCGCCGTTCACACCGCCGCTGTTCGGCCATCAGCATCTCGCCAACTTCGACATCTACAGCTTCCCCGGCATCGGGTCGTTCCTGCTGCTCGGCGCCGCGGCCTGCCTGATGGCCATCCTCGCACGGGACGCTCGCCGCGCGATGCGCGCATGAACCTCGTCCTCGTCGTCCTCGCGCACGTGGCTGGTGGATCGCCCGATACGGTGCGACTGAGCCCCGGCATCCATCCAGGGCCGCTCGTGCTGACGCACCGCACGGCGGTACTGGGTGCCCCGGGTGCGGTGCTGCGCGGCGACGGGAACGGAACCGTGCTCGTGGTGAACGCCCGCGGGTCAGTCGTGCGAGGACTCATCATCGAGAACTCCGGGACGAACCCCGATCGGTACGACGCCGGCGTGCGGGTCGCCGCCGATTCGGTGACGCTCGAGGATCTCACGATCCGCAACACCCTGTTCGGCGTGTACGTGGATCAGGCACGCGACGTCGTGCTGCGGCGGCTCGACATCACCGGATTCCCCGCCGCGCGCGAAGGCGACCGCGGCGACGGCATCTCGTTCTACAACAGCCGCGCGATTCTCGCCGAAGGCAACCGTATCGCCCGCGTGCGCGACGGCATCTACTTCTCCTATAGCGACAGCGTGTTGGTGCGGAACAACCGCGTTTCGCAGGTGCGGTTCGGGCTGCACTACATGTTCAGCCACATGAACCGGTTCGAGCACAACGTCTTCACCGACAACGCCGCCGGGGCGGTGATCATGAATTCCCGCGACGTCACGATCAGCGACAATGTGTTCGCGTGGAACTCCGGGAGCCGTTCCTACGGCCTGGTCCTGCAAACCGCCACCGAGCCTACGGTCGCAGGGAACACCTTCGTGGGCAACGGCATCGGCGCCTTTTTCGACAACGTCATCCGCGGCACCTTCTCGGACAACCTCGTGGCGGCCAACTGGCTCGGCCTCCAACTCTTTGCCAACAGCGAGCAGACGGTGGTGACGGGGAACGCGCTCATCGGAAACACCTTCGACGCGTCGGGCGGCGGAGCGGCGGGTGCCTACACGCTGTGCCGGGCGGGCCGCGGGAACTACTGGAGCGCGGCACGAGAAGGCTACGACCTGGACGGAGACGGCGTGCTGGACACCCCGCACGACGCGGCCTCGCCGCTCGCCGAGCTGGCGCTGTCGCGCGAGAGCCTGCGGCCGCTGCTGCAGAGCCCGGCCGCCCATGCGCTGGGATGGGCGGAGCGCACCTTCCCCGTGTTCGCGACGGCCGCGGCGGTCGATTCTTGCCCCCGCGCTCTGCCGCCGCGGTTCGCCTCGCTGCGCCAGCTGCCGGCCGCTCCGGCAGCCCAGCTCGGGGGCACAGGATCGCAGCGCGCGGCCGGCGTTCTCCTGTTCGCAGGCGCCACGGTCGCGCTGGTCGTCGGCCGGCGACGTGGGAGGTTCGCATGATCGAGCTGCACGGAGTGACGAAGCGCTTCGGCACCCAGCTCGCGCTGGCGCCGCTCACCCTGACCGTCGCCCCCGGGGAGATCGTCGCCCTGGTGGGACCGAATGGGGCTGGGAAATCCACGACGCTGCGCATCCTCGCGGGTGCGTTGCACCCCGACGCAGGCTCGGCCCTCATCGGGAAGCGCAATGTCGTCACCGACCCGCTGCAAGCCCGTCGTCACCTGGGGTATCTGCCGCAACGGCTCGGCGTTCCGCTCTCGGCGGTGGTCGGGGACCTGGCGTTGCTGGTCGCTGCCGCCCGGGGACTCCCCGCGGCGGCCGGCCCGTCCGCACTCGTGAACTATGGGCTCGGCGACCGGCTCGACGCGACGCTGGGCGAGATGTCGGGAGGGCAGCGGCAGCGGGCCATGCTGGCGCTGGCCACGCTCGGCCCGATCGAGGCGCTCGTGCTCGACGAGCCAAGTATCTCGCTCGATGTCGACGGGGCCGACGAAGTCCGGGAGGCGATCCGCGCCGCGAAACGCGGCGGGGCCGCCGTGCTGTTCGCGTCGCATCACCTGAGCGATGTGGCGCAGCTCGCCGACCGGATCGCCGTCATGGTCGCCGGTGAGCTCGTCGCCTGCGGCACGCTCGAGGAGTTGGCGGCATCCACTGGTGTGGCCTGGGACCGCCGGGTGATGGACGCGCCGATCGAGCGGATCTATCGCCTGCTGGTCCGGGGTCGCACCCGGATACAGGACGCCGCATGACGGTCCGCGCCCTACTGAGGTTCGATAACGCGTCCGCCCGCCGCGGGCGCCTGGTGCCGATCTTCGCCGCGGGCTTCGCACTGGCGAGCGTCGGCGTCGCACTCGCAGGACTGTCGGCGGGCGGGGCCGTCGTCGTCCAGGGCTTCGCCCGTACGTCGATCTCCCTGCTGCAGCTCACCCTGTGGACCGTGCCGCTCCTGGGGCTGCTGCTCGGGGCCGTGAGCGGCGCGGAGTGCGCCGAGCTCGAGCTGCTCACCGCGCTGCCGTTGCCGCGGACCCACATCGTCGTCAGCCGCTGGGCCGCGTGGACGATCGCGCTCACCATTTCGCTCGCTCTTGGCTTCGGCGCAGCCGGCGTCGTGATCGGCATCCTGGCAGGGTCGGCCGACGTGGCGCGCTACGTGGCGCTGATCGGCGTCGCGACGCTCCTCGTCTCGGCGAGTCTCGCCATCGGGTTGTGGATCGGGATCGCCGCTCGCAGCCGGGCCCGTGCCGTCGGCTTCGCCGTCCTCGTGTGGTTCGTCCTCGTCGTGGGCGCCGATCTCGCGGCGATCGCGCTGTTATCCATTCTGCCGGCACCCGCCGCGCGCTGGAGCCTGCTCTTTCTGCTCACCGCGAACCCCGTCGACTCTGCCCGGGCCCTGGGCCTGGGGCTGTTTCAGGCGGACATCGTCGCCGGACCCACCGGAGCCGCGCTGCACCGGTTGCTCGGCGGACCGGGCGCCCTGCTCGTCCTCACGGGACTGATCGCGTGGACCATCGTTCCGCTGCGGCTCGCGGGACGGCGCTTCGCGAAACAGGACTTGTAGCTCCGCCAGCAAAGCCCCTTAAGGGTTGCTTCACAAGCCCTTCATACCAGCGCGGGCAACTTACCGGCAAGCCATCAACCGGGAGCCCGTTATGTCGTGGAAGCCAGTCATCGTCGGCGTCGACGCCTCGCCGGCCGGAGGTCACGCGGCACAGCTGGGGTTGATGATCGCGGCCGCGGCAGACGTCGAGTGCCGGCTGGTGCATGCGACCCGCGACGTGCGGACCGTCCTGCCGGACACCGCCCAGACGGCACAGGCGGCGGCGTTCCGCGCAGCCGCTCTGCATTCCGTGCGCGAGCGCCTCAACGTCGCCCTCGAGGGCGCCGTTCCCTGGAAGAACCTCAATCAGGCCGATGTGAAAGAAGGCTGGGCGCCCGCCGTACTCGATGACGCGGTGCGCGACAGCGGTGCGGATTTCGTGGTTCTCGGCGCCAAGCACCATAGCGCGCTCGGTCGCTGGCTCGGCGGCAGCACCGTCCACAACGTCGCCCGCATGCTGCGCGCCCCGATGGTGGTGACCGGCGAGCCGCCCGCGAAGATCCGGCGCGTGCTCGTCGCCCTCGATGCGTCGGCGGCCGCGCGCCCGACCTATGAAGCAGCGCGAGCCCTGGCTGACCTGTTCGATGCCGAGCTCAAGGCACTGCACGTGATCGAGCCGCTGCCGATTCTGCCGGAGACTCCGCCGCCGGTGAACGGCACCGAGTACCTGCGCCTGATGGAAGAGGACTGCGGCGAGAAGGTGTGGCCGATTGTCGCCCCGGACGCCGAGCGTGTGATCCGGCACGCCGTCGCCGATATCGGCATCGCGGCGGAAGCCAAGGCGTGGCAGGCCGACCTGGTCGTCGTCGGGAGTCACGGGAAGGGACTGGTGGAGCGGATGTTGGTGGGCAGCGTCACCGAGCGGCTGCTCAGCGACCTGCCTGCGCCGATCCTCGTGGTCGTGCCTGCGGGGAAGAAGGCGGACCGCCCCGCGCGGTCGGTGAGTCCGGGGAGGAAGGCCATCACCGTCTGACCGACTCTCGGTTGAACGTAGTGCGACAGGGTGGCCCGTGACGCGGGCCACCCTTGTCGCAGCGGCGTCCCGGCTGGAGCCTTAAGGGACGATGCGCGCCATGATCCTGGACGCCCCCGGCGGCCCGCTGCGAAGCGCCGCGATTGCCGATCCTCAACCCGGCGCCGGGGAAGTCCTGCTGCGCGTCCACGCGTGCGGCGTGTGCCGCACCGATCTGCACGTCGCCGACGGAGAGCTCGAACAGCCCAAGCTGCCACTTGTGCTGGGGCACGAGATCGTCGGTACGGTGGTCGCGAACGGGCCCGGTGCCTCCCGTTTCGCCACGGGCACGCGCGTCGGCGTCCCCTGGCTCGGGTGGTCGTGCGGCACGTGCGGCTATTGCCGGTCGGGACGCGAGAACCTGTGCGACCGCGCCCAGTTCACCGGCTACCAGCGCGACGGTGGCTACGCCGAGCTGACCGTCGCCGATGAACGATTCTGCTTTCCCCTCCCCGACGCATTCGACGACCTCGCCGCCGCGCCACTGCTCTGCGCCGGGTTGATCGGCTACCGGTCCCTCGTCCTGACCGGTGACGCGGAGCGCCTGGGTATCTACGGCTTCGGCGCGGCGGCCCTCATCGTAACCCAGGTCGCGCGGCACGAAGGTCGGCGCGTATTCGCGTTCACGCGGCCCGGCGACGCGACGGGACAGCAGTTCGCACGCGACCTCGGGGCAGCATGGGCAGGGGGATCGGACACCGCCGCTCCGGAACCGCTCGATGCCGCGATCATCTTCGCCCCCGTCGGCGCGCTCGTGCCGGCCGCACTCGCAGCGGTGGCCAAGGGTGGGACCGTGGTCTGCGCGGGCATTCACATGAGTGACATCCCCGCCTTCCCGTACCGTCTCCTGTGGGGCGAGCGCGTGGTGCGCTCCGTGGCAAACCTGACGCGAGGCGATGGTACCGAGTTCTTGCGCGTGGCGGGAAAGATTCCCGTTCGGACGACGGTGCAGCCCTACCCTCTCGAGGCTGCGAACGACGCACTCGCGGATCTGCGAGCCGGTCATATGCATGGAGCGGCGGTCCTACAATGCGCTCTGTGATCGCCCTGGTTGGAAATTCATCATTCTACATTGAACATTCTACATTTGTTTTTTAGTCGGGATCCGGTGTGTGCACGACTCCGATGTAGGGGAAGTTTCTGTATTTGTTGTCATAGTCGAGGCCGTACCCCACCACCCAACGGTCGGGAATCTCGAACCCGACATAATCGAGCCGCACCGCGACGTGCTCGTGCCCGCGCTTGCGGACCAGGACACAGGTCCTGACGGACGCCGGCTCCCGCAGCTCGAAGTTCCGCACGAGATACGCGAGGGTGCACCCCGAGCTGACGATGTCCTCCACCAGGACTACGTGCCTTCCCTTGATGTCGACCCGCAGATCCATCGCGAGACGAACCGAGCCCGCCGGGAGGTTGCCGCGGTCGTATTCGGACAGGGAGATGAAGTCTACCGAACACGGCACTGTCAGCCGCCGGGTGAGGTCGGCGAGGAACATGTACGACCCTCGCAGCACACCGACCATCAGCAGATTCTCCACGCCGGCGTGATCGTTCGAGATGCGGCGGGCGAGCTCGTCGACCCGATCCGCGATCGCCGCGGCGGGGATGATGACCGGCGGTTGGAACTCGCTCACACTGGGACCTGCTGGCCGTCCTGTGCGACCTGGCTGGTCCACCTCAGCTTCGTCGTAATCAGATCCCCGAGGGCTTTCGCCGCCTGCGGCTCGCCGTGCACCAGATACGTCGTGCGCGGCGGGCGCGTGAAACCGCCGAGCCAGCGCAGTGTCTCGTTCTGATCGGCGTGGGCGGAGAGACCGTGAATCGTCTGCACCTGGGCCCGCACCGGCACGTCTTCACCGAAGACCTTCAATGTTTTGGCGCCGTCCTGCAGCGCGCGGCCGCGCGTGCCGAGCGCCTGGAATCCCACCAGCAGCACGGTCGTCTTCGGATCGGGAAGGCGGTTCCGCAGGTGGTGCAGGATGCGGCCGCCCGTCGCCATCCCGGACGCCGAGATGATGATCGCCGGCCCGCGGAGACCGTTGAGCTGCTTCGATTCCTCCGTGCTCCTGACGAAGTGGCAGTGAGCCGTGTGCAGCGGCGTCTGGCCGTGGCGCAGCTCCGCGAGGAATTGCTCGTCGAGATCTTCCGGGTGGTTCAGGTAGATCTGGGTAACGTCGGTCGCGGAGGGGCTGTCGACGTACACCGGCAGCTGCGGAATGCGTCCGGCATCCTCCAGATGGTCGAGCATCCAGAGCAATTCTTGTGTTCGGTCCACCACGAACGCCGGCACGACGAGAACGCCGCCACGCTCGGCGGTCGCTTTCACCACGGCGGCCAGCTCGTCGCTGGTCCCCGGTGGATGCACCCGGTCGCCGTAGGTCGATTCCAGCAGCAGCACGTCCGCCTCTGCTACCGGCTCGGGGTCGGGAAGGATGGGACGGTCGTAGCGTCCCAGGTCGCCGCTGAAGACGATGCGTGGACCCTGTCCCAGCTTCACATCCACCGTTCCGGCGCCGAGGATGTGCCCCGCACGCCGGTAGGTGACGACGATGTCCCCGACGGCGGGAAACGACTGGCCGTAGGGTGGCGCCGCCTTCAGCTGCGACAACGCCTGCTGCGCGTCCGCGGCGGTGTAGAGGGGGAGCGCCGGAGCGTGCTTCGAGTATGTGTGCCGGTTCGCCCGCTCGGCATCTTCTTCCTGCAGGTGAGCCGAGTCGGGGAGCAGCACGCCGAGCAGATCGATCGTCGCCCGGGTGCAGTAGATCGGCCCCCGATAGCCGCGCCGCACCAGGAGCGGCAAGGCGCCCGAGTGATCGATATGCGCGTGTGAGATGACGACCGCGTCGATGCTGTTCGGGTCGACGGGAAAATCCCGCCAATTGCGCTCGCGCAGCTCCTTCAGTCCCTGGAACAGACCGCAATCGAGCAGCACACGGTGCCCGTTGGCGGTCACGAGATGCATCGAGCCGGTCACCGTTCCGGCGGCACCGAGGAATTGAATCGTGGGCGCGCTCGCCATGGTGCTAAGATGCCGCGCCCGGACGAGCCTCGCGAGCGACGGTCGGCGTCGCGAACGCGGGAGTGGGGACGGCCGGCAGTCCGACGACTTCCCGGGCCCGGTTCAGGGCATCGTCGATGTTCCCGAGCACGTTGGCCTCTTCGATCTCCTCGTACAACCCCGACCGCTCGAGAGCGACGACGGGTTGCGCGTGCACATCGGACAGCACCACCAGGGTCCCCTCGCGGCGGCAGCGGTGCACCAGGTCGCGTAACATGTTGAGACCGGTCGAATCGATCGCGGGGACATGGCGCAGCCGCAGGATGAGGACTTTGGGACGTCCCGCGACCCGCCCCAGTCGGTCCTTGAACAGCTCGGCCGCCCCGAAGAAAAAGGGGCCGGTGATCTCGTAGACCTCGACCTCGGGCGGCACCACCCGACGGCGCACGGCATTGGGGTCGGTCTCGAAATCGTCCGCCGGGTCCGCGAACTCGTGTGTCAACACGCTGATGTTCGTCACCTCCGCCATGCGGCGCATGAAGAGGAAGGCGGCGAGCACCATGCCTGTTTCGATAGCCACCGTGAGATCGACCAGAACGGTGAGCAGAAACGTCGCGAATAGTACCGCCACGTCGCTCTTGGGAGCCCGGAGCTCCGCCAGGAACGTCCGCCACTCGCTCATCCGGTAGGCCACCACCACGAGGATGCCGGCGAGCGCCGCGAGGGGAATGAGTCCTGCCCAGCGGCCGAAGAACAGCGTGATGAGCAGCAGGGTGAGCGCGTGCACGATTCCCGCCACCGGCGTGCGGCCGCCGTTCTTGACGTTGGTCGCGGTGCGGGCGATCGCCCCCGTGGCGGGGATCCCGCCGAACAGCGGCGCCGCGATGTTCGCGACGCCCTGCGCCACCAGCTCGATGTTCGAACGGTGCCGGCCGCCGATCATGCCGTCCGACACCACCGCCGACAGCAGCGATTCGATCGCGCCCAGCATCGCGATCGTGAACGCCGGCCCGAGGAGGCCGGGCAGATCGTGCCACCCCACAGCGGGGAGGGAGGGTATCGGCAGCCTTGCATCGATCGCCCCGAAGCGGCTGCCGATCGTCTCGACCGGAAGGTGAAACAGCTGCACGATGGCCGTGCAGACGATGAGCGCCACAAAGGGGCTCGGGATGCGACGGTTGAGGTAGGGCCAACCGATCACGATCGCGAGCGTGAGCAGTGACACGACGAGCGCCCAACCGTTGATCGAGCCGCCGGCCACCCAGTAGGCGCGCCATTTCTCGATGAACTGGGCTGGAACGGCGGCGAGCGACAACCCGAAAAAGTCCTTCACCTGGCTCGAGAAGATGATCAGCGCGATGCCGCTCGTGAACCCGATCGTCACCGGATGGGGGATGAACTTGATCGCGCCACCGAGCCCCACCAATCCGAAGCCGACGAGGATGATGCCGGCCATAATAGTGGCCGCGGCAAGGCCGGTCACGCCGTGCTGCTGCACGATCGCGTAGACGATGACGACGAAGGCGCCGGTCGGCCCACCGATCTGGACGCGTGAGCCTCCCAGCGCGGAGACCAGGAAGCCGGCGACGATCGCCGTGAACAGCCCACGCTCGGGGCTGACGCCGCTGGCGATCGCAAAGGCGATGGCGAGCGGCAGCGCCACGATGCCGACGATGACGCCGGCCATCGTGTCGGACCACAGCTGCCGCCGGTCATAGGTGCGAAGGGTGGTGACGAGCTTGGGGACGAGCACGGCCAGAAATTAAAACCGATAGCGCGCGACGCGCACGCCGCCCACGACGTACGCGGTGTCGACCGTCCCGCCCGCGCGCTCC
>DATFSB010000575.1:0-6346 GCA_035262825.1 Gemmatimonadales bacterium
AGCGGCGAAGCCCTGATGACCGACAACGTGCGCGAAGAGCCGGACATCTATCTGCCGCCCTCCGCGTTGTCGGCGGCCCACGCCCGGGCGGCGCTGATCGTGCCGCTGCAATCGCCGACCGGCGTGCTCGGCGCGATCGGCCTGGTGCGCTTCCGGCGCGGCGGGGCGGACGCGCAGCCGCCGCCGGCATTCACGCTCGCCGACCTGCACTTCTTCATGGGCGTCGCCGCCCACGTGGCGGGCGGGCTCGAGCTGAGCAACGCCGTCCACACGACGCGCGCCGCCGCCGACCGCGCGGTCGCCATGGTCAACGCCAGTCCCCTGCCCTTGCTGCTGGTCGACGGCGACGGCCGCCTGCACCTCGTCAACGAAGCCGGTCGGCGGGTGCTCGCGCTGCAGGATCGCGCCGCTGCCGCCGGTGCGCGGCTCGCCGATCTGGGCATCACGCTGGCGGAGGGGTCCCTCGCCGAAGCGTTGGACACGGCGCGAACCGACGGACCGTGGCATGGCCGCGTCGTCGTGACCCAGGCCTCGGGGGACCACCGCATCTGCGACTGCACCGTAACCGATCTCGAAGGACTCGGCTCCCGCGATCTCCTGGTCGCGCTGTACGACCGCACCGAGGAGCTCCGCGCCCAGCACGAGATGGTGGCGCGCGAGAAGCTCGCGACGGTCGGAGAAATCGCGAGCGGCGTGGCGCACGAGGTGAACAACCCCCTCGCCGCGATTCGCATGGAAGCGGAGCTGTTGAGCGGCGATGCGAACCCGGAGACCGGGGAAGCGGCGCGCACCATCATTCGAGAGGTGGACCGCGCCGCGAGCATCATCCGCAGTCTCATGCAGCTGGTGCGCCGCAACGACATGACCCCCACACCCGTCCAGCTCAATCACATCGTGCTGGACCTGTCCGAAATCCGTCGCGGCGTCCTGCGTACCGAAAACGTCACCGTGCAGACCGATCTCGACGAATCGGCGCCGCCGGTACTCGGCCTGGGCCAGGAGCTGATGCAGGTCATCCTCCACCTCGTCAACAACGCCGAGCACGCCGTGCGGGATCACCCGCCGGGCACGATTCGCATCACCACGCGCGCGCGGGAGGGGTGGGTTCGCCTGTCAGTCGAAGATTCGGGACGGGGCGTGCGATCGGATATTCGGAGCCGGATCTTCGAGCCCTTTTTCTCGACGAAGAGTCCAGATGAAGGGTCGGGGCTTGGGCTGACAGTCTGTCAACGCGTCGTGAGTGGGCTCGGCGGGCGAATCAGGGTCGAAGATTCAGACCTGGGCGGAGCGCGGTTCGTGGTAGAGATCCCGGCCGCCCCTCTGCGGAGCGTGGAGGAGCTGGATATCAGGTGAGAATTAGCCTCCGATACATCAGCAGAACGACGAACCCGTAGGCCCCGATCGCTCCGAGCAACAGCCCAAAGGGGTGATCGCTCCCGAACTTGTATGCTCCAGCCGCGATGTATCCGATGCTCGCCAGAAATCCCAACGCTAGGACTTCCTTGCGGCCCATCAGGATGCCGAAGACGTAGCCCCAGCTGAACCCGGCCAGCGCCAGGAGCGGCACGCCGAGACGCAGAATGTGGCCCGGGTCGATCAGATTGAGCCCGCCCGCGAACATGCAGAACAGGCCCAGCACCGTGTAGCTGGCGAGGTGCAACGCAAGCGGCAACGGGACCGTGTGCATCACGGCACTGCGGGAAGACGTGGTCATACGGTAAAATTAACAGCCGGCGCCCACCCATGCGAGTCACGCGTACCTATCTCGAGCTGCGGAGCCCGGGTCAGTTTCGACCGGCATTCGGGACGTTTTCCGACATCGCCGTCGCGCACATCGCCGTACCTGCCCCCGACCTCTATCGGCAGTGTTACCGCACCGTGGGTGAGGCGCATCACTGGCGCGACCGCTGGGACTGGACGGACGAGGAAATCCGCGCCCACCTCGCCGACCCCGCCATCACGTTCTTCCTCGCACGACGTGAGAGCGCGCTCGCTGGGTTCTACGAGCTGCGCCGCGTGGCGGAGGATCATTCAGTGGAAGTCGCCTACTTCGGCGTCGCGCCGGCTGAGGTCGGCCGCGGACTGGGGAAGCATCTGCTGTCGTGCGCGGTGCGCGACGCCTGGGAACTCGGGCCCGCGCGCGTGTGGTTGCATACCTGCACCCTCGATCACGCCAACGCGCTGCCGAACTACCTGGCGCGCGGCTTCGTCCCTTATAAGCGCGAGGAGTACGAGGTAGATTTGGTCACATGAACATCTCGTTTCAGCTCTCCAAGCGGGCAAAATGGATCATCGCAGGCGTCGTCGTCGTCCCGATCCTCGTCTTCGCGATCTATACGTGGTCCGCGCTCACCTTCACCTACTCGAGCGGCGAACGGGCCGGGTACGTACAGAAGTTTTCGAAGAAGGGCTGGATCTGTAAGACCTGGGAGGGCGAACTGGCGATGGTCTCGATGCCGGGAACGATGTCCGAGAAGTTCCTCTTCACCGTACGAGACGCCAAGGTCGCCGACTACATCAACAACTCGCTCGGCAAGCGCGTAGCCCTGAGCTATCAGCAGCACGTCGGAATCCCCACCAGCTGCTTCGGCGACACCGAGTACTTCGTCACCGCGGTCAAGGTCGTCGCTCAGTGAGCACCAATAGCTTCGACGCTCGCGGCACCCTTTTGGTCGGAGCGCGCCGCTACGAGATCTTCCGGCTCGCCGCCCTCGAGCAGCGCGGCCTCGCGATCGCGAAGCTCCCCTACTCGCTCAAGATCCTGCTCGAGAACCTGCTGCGGCTCGAGGACGGCCGCACCGTCACGGCAGCCGACGTCGAGAAGCTGGCGCGCTGGGCGCCCGGGCGGGTACCGGACAGCGAGATCGCGTTCATGCCGGCGCGCGTCCTGATGCAGGACTTCACCGGCGTCCCCGCCGTCGTCGATCTCGCCGCGATGCGCGACGCCATGGCGCAGATGGGCGGCGATCCGAAGCGCGTCAACCCGCTGCTCCCCGCTGAGCTGGTGATCGATCACTCGGTGATCGTCGACGAGTTCGGCACCAAGACGGCGTTTCAGACCAACGCCGAGCTCGAGTTCCGCCGCAACCGCGAGCGCTACGCCCTGCTGCGCTGGGCGCAACAGACGTTCCAGGGTTTCCGCGTCGTCCCCCCGGACACCGGGATCGTGCACCAGGTGAACCTCGAGTACCTGGCGCGCGTCGTCTTCACGTCGGAAGGAAAGACGCCGCAGGCGTATCCCGACACTTTGGTCGGGACCGATTCCCACACCACGATGGTGAACGGGCTCGGCGTGCTGGGCTGGGGCGTCGGCGGCATCGAAGCCGAGGCGGCGATGCTCGGCCAGCCGGTGTCGATGCTGATTCCCGAGGTGGTGGGATTCCGGCTCACCGGCAAGCTGGCCGAGGGCGCCACCGCCACTGACCTCGTCCTCACCGTGACCGAAATGCTGCGCAAGAAAGGCGTCGTCGGGAAATTCGTCGAGTTCTACGGGCCCGGGATCGCCACGCTCCCCCTCGCCGACCGGGCGACGATCGGCAACATGGCCCCCGAGTATGGCGCGACGTGCGGCATTTTCCCGGTCGACGCGGAGACGCTGCGCTACCTCGAATTCACGGGACGGGCCAAGGAGCAGGTCGCGCTGGTCGAAGCGTACTGCAAGGAGCAGGGGCTGTTTCACACCGCCCAGTCGCCCGAGGCCGCCTACTCGGACACCTTGAGCCTCGACCTCGGCACCGTGGAGCCGAGTCTCGCGGGGCCGCGGCGCCCGCAGGATCGCGTGTCGCTCGCTAGCGTCCGGGAGAATTTTCTCGCCGCGCTGCCGACGCTGATGAAGCCATCTTCCCCGATCGCGCCGCCGGTCGGTCGCTGGGAGAGCGAAGGTGGCGGGACGGCGGTCGCCGCGGCGGCACGGCCCACGCACGTCGCGCTCACGATCAACGGTGAGGACTGCCAGCTGCGGCACGGGTCGGTGGTGATCGCGGCGATCACGAGCTGCACCAATACGTCCAACCCCTCTGTCATGATTGCCGCGGGACTGCTCGCGAAGAAGGCGGTGGAGAAGGGCCTGCGCACGGCACCGTGCGTGAAGACCAGTCTCGCGCCGGGATCGAAAGTCGTAACGGACTACCTCGACCAGGCGGGTTTGACTCCGTACCTCGAGCAGCTGCGCTTCAACCTGGTGGGGTACGGCTGCACCACCTGCATCGGCAATTCGGGACCGCTCCCCGATGAAGTGTCGGCGGCGGTCGCCGAAGGCGAGCTGGTCGTCTGCTCCGTGCTCTCGGGGAATCGCAACTTCGAGGGGCGCATTCAGCAGGAAGTGCGGGCGAACTATCTCGCCTCACCGCCGCTCGTCGTCGCGTACGCCATCGCCGGCACCGTCGATATCGACCTGCAAAAGGACCCGCTCGGCAAGGGCAAGGACGGCAAGCCCGTCTACCTGCGCGACATCTGGCCGAGCGAGAAGGAAGTGGACAACTTGATCGCGAGCTCGATCAAGTCCGCGATGTTCCACAAGTCGTATGGCGAGGTATTCACCGGAGACGAGCGGTGGCGCGGGCTTCCCGTCCCCGCCGGCGACCGCTTCGCGTGGGAGCAGGACTCGACCTACATTCGCCAGGCTCCGTACTTCGACGGGATGCCGCGCACCCCTCCCCCGGTGAAAGACATCACCAGGGCCAGAGTGCTGTGCGTCCTTGGCGACTCGATCACCACCGACCACATCTCGCCCGCCGGGTCGATCAAGAAGACCAGTCCCGCCGGGCAATACCTGGTGTCGCACGGCGTGCAGCCGATCGATTTCAACTCGTACGGTGCGCGCCGCGGCAACCACGAAGTGATGGTGCGCGGCACATTCGCCAATGTGCGGCTCAAGAATCTGCTGGCGCCCGGCACCGAAGGTCCGGTGACACGGCATCTCCCCGACGGAGGGGAGATGACGATTTACGACGCGTCGGTGCAGTACCAGGAGGAAGGGACGCCGTTGATCGTGCTCGCCGGCAAGGAATACGGCTCGGGCTCATCGCGCGATTGGGCGGGGAAAGGGCCACGCCTGCTCGGCGTGCGCGCCGTGATCGCGCAAAGCTACGAGCGGATCCATCGCTCGAACCTCGTGGGGATGGGAATTCTGCCGCTGCAGTTCGCCGCCAACGAAAGCGCGGCGACGCTGGCGTTGACGGGAGAGGAAGTGTTCGAGTTCACGGGGCTGGCCGGACTGCTCGCCGAGGGCTTCCCCCGCGGCAAGGCGCTGCCGGTGAAGGCGACCCGTGCCGATGGGTCGAGCGTCGCGTTCACTACCACGATCCGCATCGACACGCCCCAGGAGCTGCAGTACTACCGCCACGGCGGGATTCTCGAGTACGTGCTGCGCCAGCTCGCATCAGCGTGAAGCCAACGCCGGGGCCCCATCTGAGGCCCCGGCTGCTGCGCTTTTAGTGGAAGGTAATTCCCAGTCCGAAGTCGTATACGTTGTGCTTCCATCCGGTTTCCAAGGTCGACCCGCTTTCCGTGAGGTCGCCGTCCGAGCCGAAGTAGAAGTTTGCGACCGGGGTGATGGAGATGTTCGTCCCCACGCGGATGTCGTATCCCAGGCCCATGACAAACCCGTAGCCGTTGGCGTCCGCCGTGCCGCTGTTGTGCAGGCGCGTCGTGGCGAACCCCACTCCACCCTTGACGAAGAAGCCGGACTTCGGTTGCGGATAGAAGTACGCCGCGAACGAGACGTTGCCGAGGTCCGCCGTCACGCCGCCCGATGACTTCGTCCAGGCGTTGATCTCCCCGCCGAGCAGCACTTTGTCGCTGACGGTCCCCCCGAGCTTAATGAACCCTGTCCCGCCGCTTTCGCGGCTCGCCGAGCCGCAGCTGTCGCAGCTCACGTTGCTCGAACCGTAGCCGAAGCCGAACCCGATCCAGAACCCCTTGCGGACCTGAGGATGCTGTGCTGAAGCGACGGACGCGCCCCATACGCTGAGCATCGCCATCATTGCCAGCGCGCGAGACAGAGCTCTCCCGATCGTCCTCATGGGACCCCCCTGTTGTGAGCGTTTTGGTGCGAGGCGATTCATCCTGCAACAGCGTCTCCCGGGAGTCAATCGGACTTCTTCGCACAACGAAACCCGGGGCCTCGCATCGAGACCCCGGCCGTCACGCGACAGCGCCGCTCCGAAGGCCATACTCATAGGTGGCTTTGATCGCCTCGGCGTTCACCGTCCCGGGGAGCGTGAAGGTCCGCTCGAAGGCCCCGTAGGTGCGCTCATAGCGATGCACCTTCTCGGCTTTCTCTTCGGCGACCTGCTCCTTCGTGCCCTTGATCGTGAGGACGTTGTCCTCGACGGTGATCGTCACG
>DATFSB010000576.1:0-9600 GCA_035262825.1 Gemmatimonadales bacterium
TCGTGAACACGCGGGACAACCCGCCCGCCGAGCGCGACGCGGTCGCAAGGAACGCCGCTGCCCGCTCCACCCCGACCGCCACTTCTTCCCCGCGCGCCTCGACGTAGCCGGCGAGGTCGGCGCTCTGCGTGGAACCGGTCACCACGCGCTCCGAATCTTCCGCCGACATTCCCTTCTCGCGCTGCAGGTCCTCGCGGAAGCGGCGCGTCCCCACGGACAGGTCGCGGGTGAGCACCGGGACGCCGTCGTCGAGGATGTTCACGTTGGTCACTTCGTGGCCGATGTTGACCAACCCGACGACGCCGTTCATCGCCTCGGGGTAGTTCAGCTCGAAGGCGTTGTGAATCGCGAACGCGTCGACGTCGATGATCGCCGGCTCGAGACCCGCCTCGCGCAACAGCGACACCCGACCGTCCACCAGCTCGCGCTTGGCGGCCACGAGGAGGACGTTCATCTGCAGCCCCTCGGCGTCGGGATCGAGGATCTGGAAGTCCAGCTCCACGTTGGCCATGTCGAAGGGGACGTGCTGCTCGGCTTCCCAGCGGATCACGTCGCGGGCTTCGGCCTCCCGCATCCGGTCCATCTGGATCTTCTTGACGATCACATCGCGCCCGCCGACGGCGGTGACGACACCCTTCGGCTTCACGCCGGCGGTGGAGAAGAGTCCCCGGATCGCCTCCGCGACGATCCCGGGATCCATGATTTCTCCCTCGACGATGGCGTCGGCCGCGACCTCGGTCGTGGCCACCCGAATCAGTTCCGGCTCACTCGATCGGTGGTCGATCACGACGAGCTTGACGATGCCGGAGCCGATGTCGAGGCCAACTGTGGTTTTCTTGCCACCAAGGCCCAGAAGAGCCATGACTCCCCATAGCGTTAAAGAAACGGCGGAACCGGGGCAAGCTACGGTAAGACCTTGCCGTTATCCTGTCAAGCCTCGAAGCTACTTGAGGCCAATCCAACAACTGTTTTGGGGAAATAGAGTTAGGGCGCTTGAAACAGCTGAATCCAGGCGCGGGAAGCGAGCGGCGAGAGGGGTGCCGAAACATCTAAGTCGTTTGTAATAATGCACTTAGAGTATTGCACCTTAAGTTGGCTCACCGGCCCGGTCCCAGAGCGCAGTTCCGCTGCTGCCAAGATACCACGCACGTCGGTGGGCGCTGTGATGTCCGCCGCTCCCTTTACGATCATCATGCCATGAAAGGTGAACGGGGCGGTAATTCGCAAGTTACCGCCTACCAATAAGATGCCTTGACCTACACCACCGTCGATGGCGACATCGCCGTCGACCCTGATAACGGGGAGGTATCCGCTGCATGGCGCCCCAGGGCCGACCGGGTCTCCCCAGTTCGTGAATGGCTGGAGATCGCATGATGTTCCGACAGTGGCAGGACCAGTCGAGTAGGTGCCTCCAGGGAGGACGAGGGTCGCACGTTCGCCGAATCGATCGAATAGGTCGAGGTCGACGACCTGCAGGAGCTCGGGCGGGGACCCCTCAACCTGTGCCGATCCGCTCACGACGACAGAAGGCGCCGCGATCCCGGCAATCCCGCTACCGGGGGACGAGCAGCTGTCAGCGCCGCTGATAACCACGCCATCGCTCAAGGAGACGGGGCCGCGCACCGATACCGCTGCAACAAGGGAGATGCTGTCCAGCCTGGGGCGCAGCAGCCATCCGAGCCGCACGGCAGCCGCTTCGCGGGAAGCCGCACCCGTTGGCAGCTGCGGCGCGACCTCGAGGAGCACGACTTCGGGCGTCAGCCGGCGGATCACGGCAGTCCAGTCGCTTCCGGCAGCAAGCGCAAGGGAATCGAAGCTTCGGGGTACGCCGGCGCGCAGCTTTCCGGCCGTCAGCCCGGCGAGCAGCTCGGCGCCGACGCGCTCCGCGCCGACGAGACCACGCTCTTCCCGGTGCAGCGCCGCGGCGGCACGCTGCTCCTGCACGGCGAGGATCGTCACCAGCGTCAGGAGGGCGCCGCCGACGACGAGCCCCCAAAGCACGATGGCGAGCGCCGCTCCTCGATCCGGTTTCGCCATGCAGTCGACTAGCGCCGCCGGTTATTGCGCAGCGCGACGAGCGTCACGAGACTGTCGATTACCTGGCCGAGACGGCCGCTCGCGTCGCGGATCGGCTCTGCCGTGGGCGCCCGAACTCGCACGTCGATCAGTCGCACCAGCGTGGGATTGGTCGTGACCGCCGCGGTCGAATCGAGGTAGTCGAGCGCCAGACCATCAGCCGTGACGGGGCCGAGCAGCGGTTGCAGACTCCCGCCCTCCTGCTGCCCGATGTACCAGCGTCCGTCCTCGGAGGAGCGGTACAGCCGATACGTGATGGTCTCGAATCCCTGCACCGGGGTGCCTGCGGGAAAGCCCTCGGGAGCAGGCAACGTGACTCCGAGGCGGATACCGGGACGGCCGTCGGCGCAGGGCGCAATGCCAACGGAGGACACGGCGCTCGGGATCCAGCGGTCGTCGCCTCCCGTGGCGAGGATCAAGAGCGTGTCGCTGTCGGCGTCGACGTCGCGCACGCCGTACCGCAGCGCATCGCTGAGCACGAGCGTCGCCGCTCCCGTGGTTCCGGCGGGCTGATCCCGGCACAGCACCCCGAACACTCGCGGCGCGCGGATCGTCAGCGCCGTCCGCGACATCGCCACGATGTCGCCATCCGCGGCATCGAGGGCGCGCAGCTCGGCTGGGAGGAAGGCGGCGGCGATGCGCAGGTTCTGGCGGCGGTCGATACTCTGAACCGTCGCCCGGTACCCGGAGAGGAAGCGCCGCATCACGCCGGCCACGGCGGTGGCGCAAACGCCGAACAGCACCAGAGCGACGAGCAGCTCCACGACCGTCACGCCACGCCGGCTCAGCGGCACGGCAGCACCATCGTCAGGGTCTCCGCGGGGAGTGCCGGCTGGGATGGCAGCGGCGTCACAACGAGCCGCAGCCGGTGGGACGAATCTGCCGCCGCCGTCCAACTCCATTCGAGGCGGGCGATGACGGATCCCTGTCGGACAGCCGCTCCACCGTCGACGCGCGTGATGCACCCCGTCGCCCGCAGCTGCTCCAGGCGGGCCGCGGCCGCAGTCGTGATCGTTTCGGCGCGCCGCACGCGAGCCAGCGCCCGCACCAGCGTGGCGGTCTGGGCAATGAGGCCGAGGAGCCCGAGCGTCAACACGACGAGGGCGACGAGCACTTCGACCAGCGTGAATCCGGCGTCACGTTTCATGGACCCGAGCCTACGAATCGGGGCCGCCGTTTCCCAGACCCGAATCACGCGGCACTGGCAATTCTTACGCGTGCAAAAAAAGAGCCCCGCGTCAGCTACGACGCGGGGTCCTTTAGTGCGGGATCCTACCGCCTCGGTACGAGGAGACTCCAGTACGAATTCACGTCGAACCCGGTCGGGTCAACTTCATAGTAGTGCCCGCGCACGAAATGCCCGGTGGTCGGAAAGTAGGGCGGCGGGTTGTTGGCTCCGCACTGGTCGTAGGAGTAGCGCTTGACGTACCCCTCGCCGCTCGTCAGGCCGACCGCGCCGCGCGACGACTGGATGACGCCGCCGGTCACGAACAGGCAGCCGCGTCCCGAGCCAGCGGCGCCGCACACCGCGGCGTTGCGCGACCCCTTGTTGTAGTTCTCCGCCCTGAAGCTGCCCAGGGCCAACACGAATCCATCGAGCCAGGTATCAGGCGTCTCGTCCCAGCTCCTCTGGGCAGGCACCGGCAGGGTGGCGACGCCCGGCGCCGGGTCGTTCACCAGATTATCGGCGACGATGATGTCGCCGCCAGAGAACAGGCCCAGGATATCGGCGCAGTTCGCGGCGCCCGCGTTGGTCACGTAGCGCAGGTCGTCGGCGATGATGATGTTGCTCGACGCCGCGACGGTGAGCCGCCCGCGCAGCTTGCCGCTGACGGCGACGCGGCCGTCGACGTAGACGACGCCCCGGAAGTTGGGGTTAGTGGCGCGGTTGATCGGCCACAGATAGTTGGCATCCGGTCGCCCCAGAGCGTTCAGTCGCGGGTCCACGGCGCCGACCCAGGGCAGCCAGTGACCGTGGGCATCGGCCGCCTGGAACGCCCCTCCGTTCAACGCATCGGAGCCGCCGAGATAGCAGCGTGTCTTCTTGATCGTGCCGAGCGTGCAGTTGGACGACGTGAGCACGCTCGTGCTGTCACCCTTCTGCTGCTGCGCCGTCTTGGCGTCGCCCGCCACCCACCAGATCTCGGCCGGGTTCGACAGCTGGTAGACCTTCATGAACCCTTCGCCGTCGTCGGTCGAGTCGTTGTCCCCGTTGAGATCGAGGGCGACGAACTCGATGCGCGTCGTCGCCTGGCCGTCGGCTTCTACGCCCAACGTCGGTGAGACGATCGCCGTGCCGCCGATCGCCGCCTGTGCCTTCAGCTTGAGCAGGTCGGCCGTGGTCGGCATGGCGATGTAGGCCGCCCCTTCCGTGAGCCCCTGTTTGTAAACACCGAACGCCTTGCCGTTGACCTTCTTGGCGGTGGCGACGGGGCCGGCGAAAGTCGCCCCCGACGACGCGATGTTGATGTAATCGTCGGAGAAGACGGGACCGAGAATGAGGTCGCCGTTGGCGAACTGGATGTTGTTCTCGGCGGTCGTGAAGTACGCGTATTTGGCGAAGCTCTCCTGGTTGACCTCGGAGCGCCGCACCACCCGATCGCCCTGCAGATCCTGGGTGACCGACACGATGCTGCCGAACACGCCGTACTGGCCGGTCGTCACGCCGCTCGGGCCCGCATACAGCCAGCGCTGCACATTGGGGATCGCCGAGCCGTCGGCAGCGTAGACCGCCACACCGGCCTCGAGCGTGGTGAACCCGGTATCGGGGTACAGCGCCTTGGTGCCGTTGATGGTCGAGCGCGCTTCTTCGAGGCCGGCATCGGCCGCCGTCTCGAGCACCCCCAGCCGCGCCTCGTGGCGAGCGATGAGACTGGTGCTGGAGCTGAGCAGCGCCGAACCCGCGATGATAGCCGCCACCGCCACCACCACGAGCAGCACCACCACCAATGCGATACCGCGCTCGTTGTCGATCATCCGTTGCCCGCGCATACGACCGCCTTCTTTCGAGTCACCATCAGGGAACGTCAACTTCGGCACTCGCGACGAGGTTCGAATTCGCCGGCGTGCAATCCTGCGCCGCCAGCCCATAGAGATACTTGGACCCGGAGGTCACATCATGATCACTGTAGACATACGTCGGCGTTCCCGCCGGGGGAAAACTCAGGAACGGATCGCCCCAGCCGGAGTCGCTGACCAACCTGCGCCATACGACGTAGCGCACGACATCGCGCTCACCCGCCAGCTCATCGACGGCGGCGTTCCAGGTGAGGTCCACCCCGGTCGTGGCCGGATTCCATGCCGCCGTGATCCCCGTCCCCAGAATCGGCGGGTCGCCGCAGGTCTGCTTGTTGGACAGCCCGACATTGGGGAGTCGAATGTAACGGCTCAGTGGCCGGCGCCGCTCGCTCGAGCCCGACAGCCCGTTCGTCACGCTGAAACTGACCAGCACCGCGCGCAGACTGTCGATGCGGGCCGCGGGACCGGTGTCGTTGATCGCCAGGTGAATCGGCACGCTGTGCTGCAACGGCAATGCGCCGTTCGGGACCTGCTGGATCACCGCGCTCCCGGCCACCATCACCTGGGCGTAGTACTGCAGGAACGGCGTCGCGCCCGTCTGGAGGATTCCGCGCGCCACCAGCTCCGGAGCCGTGTTGTTCACCTGACGATAGAGGATGTAGTCGTCGCTGCGGCTGGTGGTGGAGTCCGGAGCGAAGAAGAACACGATCGTCTCGGCGGGGCTGTTGATCAGCCCCCCCTGGAGATAGTCGGTGTCGGGATACGCCACCGGCGTCGTGGGAATCGTGAAGCGATCGTTCTTGCGGGCAGCGTCCGCCTGTCCGATCGGCACATCGGGATCGTAATAGACGGCGAAGACGTCGCCCGGGGTGCGCGTCGTATAATTGGCATTGAACGCGACGACGTTCGGGCCGGCGTAGATCATCGACGGCTGAATGTCCGGAGCCCCGGCACCGGCGGTGCGCAGATCCTTTTCCAGCTCGTCGAAGGCGAAGCGCGAGTTCTGCAGCATGGCGCTGCGCTGCGACCCGAGCGTGAAGCTGCGGCCCTGGGCGCGCAGAAATGCCAAAGCACCTGCGAGCACAACGGAGAACACCGTCAACGCGATCAACATCTCGATCAGGGTCAAGCCGCGCTCCCCTAACGGTCGCGGAGATGTCGTCATGGTGCCGCCACCGTGACGCTGCGGCTGACCGGGGTGATACCAGGGCCCGTCACCACGACCGTGACCTTCTTGTAGTCGTTGGTCTGCCCCTGGCCGCCGGTTCGCACGATGGTCGTGACACGACGGAAGCCGGGAAGCCCGGTGAACGTTGTATCGGTCCGTGCGTACGCCAGCTCCAGCCCGTCGTAATTGGGGTCGTTGCGCACCTGGTCAATCTTGTCCATTGCCAGCTGGATCGCTGTCTGCTGGCTCTGCGTCGTCGCGGCGGTGTGCAACGCCCGCCCCGTGGTTGACGCCAGCATCATCATCACCACGAGCAGAATGGAGAGGGCGAGGATGACCTCGATCAGGGTGAACCCGCGCTCGCGGCTCATCAGAACGCCTGCTGCCAGCCGCCGCTGCCGTACTTGAACCACAGCGCCCGGCCGGTGGCGCGCTCCAGCTCCACCGAGCGCGTGTCGTCGAGATGAGTGCCCGCCAGGGCTCGGTTCGAGGTCAGGTAGAACCCGCCGGCCTCGCTGGCGCTGCCGTCGCGGTGGAAGACGACCGCGGGCAACCCGGCCACGACTTTCGTGAAGCTCACGGCTCCGATACCCATCGGCCTGGGCGTGACGGACGAAGGACGCCCGTACACGATTCCCTCGCCGAGCGGCATGCCGCGCACGCGCTCGCCGGGATCGACGATGCCGTTGTTGTTGGCGTCGTCGTGGATACGGATCAGGTTGTTGGGGATATCGAACATGACGATCACGTCGTGCTGCTGGGTGATCGCCTGGCGCTCGACGGCGAGCATCGTCATCCCGACGCCCTGCATTGCCGACTGGATCCGGAACTTGATGACGTCGATCTTCGGCGCCGCCAGGCCGACCACCAGCCCGATGACGACGAGCACGATCAGCATCTCGACCAGGGTGAACCCAAACGCCGAGCGCCGGGCACACGCCTCGCGTGGCCCGGTGCCCGGGAACATCCACCTGCTCGTGGTTCGCGACTGCCGTTCCATGACGGTCCTCCCAGCGACTACCCGTCCGGCCGCTTCAGTTCGCCACGTGCTACGGTCTGTGCTTCCCCTCTAAGATCGCTCAATCCCTCGCATTTACGCTGTAACGGCAGTTACGGGGCATTTTGGTCGTTCCTTACGACAAAGTCCCCGAAACCACCAGAATCCATCAAACTCCTAGAACAGCAAGCTCCAGCTGCGCGAACGGTCCGGGGCAATCACGCCCGTCATGTTGAGCGCCTGAATGATCGCGCACTTCGAATAATTCAACGTTGCGTCACCGCTCAAGCTGTTCAGCTCGAGATCCACGTTCTCGGCCATGACCGCTCCCCAAAAGTGCGCTTCGGTGGAGCCGCCGCCCGCCGTCTTGAGACTCCCTTTGACGATCACGATGCCGTAATACTCGTACGCCCCCTGCATGCTGAGGTCGCCGTCGACCAGCAGAATGCCCTGCCCCTGGTCGCCGTTCAAAGTCGCATCCCCCGCGATGTGCACAATCGGGAAATACGAGCCACAGGCGGCCGAGGGGTTCATTCCGTCGCCCCAGTTTTGCACGTCGGTCTTGTCGCAGAGGGCGCCAACCGTGCTCGGGTTGGACTTATAAGTGCCGCCAGGCAGCTGCAGCGTCGCCGACGCCGCAAGGTCGTCGTAGGTGATGTCGCCGAACTGGGTGAACGTCGAGGCGTGCACCGATGTGTCCTTCAAGAACGGCGGGTTGCCGGCGAGGTGCGCACCTGACCCCGTCTGCACCACGACGCTGTCCGGGGCTCGGACGCCAGCCTTGGTGGTGTCGCCGACGGTGTCACAATTCGCCGCCGACCAACCTGTCGGGACGTGATCGCGGCCGTCCACCACTGCGTTCCCCGACAACTTGATGCTTCCCTGTGTCGTGAGAGCGCCACCGATGCCCATGTCGAGCAGCCGGATGCGCACGAACTCGCCGATGCGCTGCCGTGCGCCGCTGTTGAGCAGCTTGCCCCCGGCGCTGGCATTATCGCGGCCCGTGACGTCGACCTGATAGAGGTAGTTGTTGAGCTTGCGGAGCACGAAGCCATAGCGCCCCGTGCCGCCCACGGTCGGGGTATCCCTGACCACGAACGAATCGGAGGGGTAAATCCCGATCTTGTTGTAGATCTGGGGTTGCCAGTTGGCCACGATCTCGTTGAGGGCCTCTTCCCCGGCCCCGAACGATTGCTGGACCCGCAGCGTGTTTTGACCCACGCGCTGCTCCTGGTTGCCGGCGAAGAACGCGCCGGCGATCAGCGCCCCCGCCACCACGAGCGCGAAGATCGCCACCGCCAACGCCATCCCTCGTTCATCCCGCAAAACGCGTTCCATCTGCAAGCTCCTTACAGGGTTTTCAGGGCTAGAATCGCCGGTTGTTTCGCAACGCCACGCTCGTCAATACGCTGTCGACCATCCGCACCAGGCCGTTGGATCCGGACCGTGCCCTAATTTGTTGCGCGGTCTGCGCCCGCAGCGTGATATCCACACGCGCGACGCGTGCCGGGACCGCCGTGACAGCGCCGGTCGAGTCGTAAAAGGCGAACGACAAGCCGTTGGACAGAACGGGGCCGATGAGCGGCTGTTGACCGTTCGACGTCGTCAGGCCGACGTACCAATCACCACTCGGCGTCGGTTGATACAGCGAATACGTCACCGTCTCGAACCCGAGGACCGGATCTCCGCTGACGATCGAAGTCGGGAAATTGAGCGCGGTCCCGAAGTTCAGGTTCACCGTCATCACCTGCCCCGACTGCGGTGTAAGGCCAAGCGGAGGACAGCCCGCGGCGTTCGGTACGACGCCCGTGACCCTGCCGATCACCCACCCATCGTCTTTACGGGTACCGTCGTCGCCCTCGTACCTGACGAAGATCGAGTCGATCGCGGTATTGATGGCGCGCCCGAAGAACGGCTGGTTGCGAATCACCATCGGAACACTGGTCAACGCAACTGGGCCGAGCCCCGCACCCAAACCGGTGGCCGGTGGCGTACACATCACTCCGGTCCAGCGATGCGCGCGCACCGTCATCGAGGTGGCCGTCATCGCCGAGATGTCGCCCTCGGTGGCGTCCAGCTCGCGCAGCTCCTGCGGCAGAATCGCCGCGGCCGCCCGCATGTTCTGCTGCAAGCCGATCACCTGAGTCTGCTGCTGGTAGACGCGCTGGTTGGTCATCAGCGCCCGGTACAGCCCGGCTACCACGATCGCCAGGAGCACCATGGCGATCAGCAGCTCGACCAGCGAGAAGCCGCGGCGTGTCAGGTGCGGCATGGGACCCCCTGCTCCAGCGTGTCCGCCTTGATCTTGTTGTTCGTCGTCACCCACCGCGTGATGACTTGC
>DATFSB010000577.1:0-10509 GCA_035262825.1 Gemmatimonadales bacterium
GGTGCTCGGCGTCCGCGATCTCGCCCTGACGCAGATCCTGTTCATCATCGGCCTCACCTGGATCGGCGTGGCCGGCAAGCTCGGGCCCTCGCACGTGGTGCTGTGGCTCCTCGCGGTGGTGCTGTTCTACGTGCCGCTGACGGCGGTGGTCATCTGGCTCAACCAGCTGATGCCGCTCGAAGGCGGCTTGTACCAGTGGGCGAAGCTCGGCTTCAACCAGACGATGGGTTTCCTGGTGGCCTGGAATCTGTGGCTGTACGTGATCCTGTTCGCGTCCGAGCTGGGCCTCACCGTCGCGACGTACCTGTCGTATGCGCTGGGCCCGAGCGCGGCATGGATGACCACGAGCGCCTGGTTCGTGTCGCTGGCTTCCGCACTCGCCATTGCGCTGCTGGCGGCGCTCGCGTTTCTCGGCCTGTCACTCGGGAAGTGGGTCCACAATGCCGGCGGCATGTTCATGATCACGATCTTCGGCGTCCTGATCCTGCTGCCGTGGCTCGGTCTCGCGACAGGTCATCTGCGGTCGTACCACCCGTTCCGCTCCGAGATGCCCGCCGTCTCGCTGTTCAACCTGAACGTGTTCGGCAAGATGTGCGTCGGTGCGTTCGCCGGCTTCGAGTACCTGGCGATCCTGGCCGGCGAAACGCACTCGCCCGCCAGCGCGGTGAGGAAATCGGTGTACTACGCCGCGCCGGTCATCACCCTGTTCTTCATTCTCGGCACCGCGACCGTGGTGGCCTACATCCCGAGAGACCAGATCGACCTCATCGGCCCGCTGCCGCAGGTGCTGCGCGCGGGCTTCGGCCCATTCGGCATCGCCGGGACGCTCGTCACGATCGCGATCGTGATGACGCTGGTCATGCGGGTGTCGCAGATCAGCGTCGCCTTTACGGCGGTGACGCGGTTGCCGATGGTCGCGGGCTGGGACCGTCTGCTCCCGGCGTGGTTCAGCCGGCTGCACGCGGCGCACCGGACGCCCGTCAACTCGATCCTGGTGGTGGCCGTATTCTCTTTTGTGATGTCGGTGATCAGCCTCGCCGGCGTCGGGCAGGCCGAGGCGTTTCAGCTAGTGTTCAATGCCAGTAGCATCTTCTACGGGCTCACGTACCTCGTCATGTTCGCGATTCCCCTGGTCGGCCTGCGCGGCGTCACGCCGCGCCCGCCGTGGTGGATCAAAGCCGCGTCGCTGTCCGGGCTGTTGATCACGGTGCTGTACACCGTGTTGTCGCTGTTCCCGATCATCCAGGTGGGGAGCGTGGCGGCGTTCGCGCTCAAGATCACGCTGGTGATCGTGCTGTTGAACCTGGCAGGCGTCGGCATCCTGATCGCCGGCAGGCGGCGATCCCAATCGGTTGCGGAGGTGTGACATGATGCGCTGGCTCATCCTGGTACCGTTGTTGGCGCTGACCCCGCGGACCGCGCCCACTCTGGCCGGCGACTGGGACGTCTACATCGCCCTCAGTGCGACGCCGAAATTCGGCTTCGAGGGCTGGCGCCGCATGGGCTTTGCACACTTCGCGGGCGCCGACTCGGGGTTCGTGGGATTCCTGCGCCGCCGCACTGGCGAGCCGATGTTGATCGCGCGCCAGGTGAGTGCCAGCGGCGACTCGGTGATCGTCACGCAGGATACGCTGGCGCAGATGCGGGCGGCCTGGCACGGCGACACGTTGGCGGGGCTGCAGTTCAACGGCGGCAAGCCGCTCGATCGCCGTTTCCGTCTCGTGCGTCGTACGACGCCGGGCGTGGTCGAGCAGAATTACCATGTGTGGAAGATGGCGGCCTCCGATTCGCAGTACGCCGTCACCGAGGACACGCTGGTGTTCATGCCCACGCGCGACGGCGCGCGCCTCGCGACCTATGTCGCACGTCCGGTAGGGAACGGGCCGTTCGGCGTCGTGCTGCAGCGCACGCCCTACCGGCGCGTGCTGCATGCGGCGGGCCAGTGGTGGGCGTCGCACGGCTACATCTTCGTGGCGCAGCACGTGCGCGGCCGCGACCAGTCGAGCGGCGACGTGGCGGACTTCGGCGACTACACCACCGACATCCAGGACGGCTACGACGCCGTCGAGTGGGCGGCCAAGCTACCCGGCGCCAACGGCAAGGTCGGCATGATCGGCCATTCGGACGAGGGCCGGCTGGTATGGTACGCCGCCGTCAGCAACCCGCCGCATCTCGCAGCGATCTCGCCCACAGCGGCGACGCCCGATCCGTGGGTCGTCGTCCCCTACGCCGCGATGGCGTTCGGCCCCATCAACGTGGACTGGGCGTGCCTGATGCGCGATCGCACGATGAACCCGAACACCGCTGAGCTGGATATCGGCGAGGCGATCCGGCACCTGCCGCTGTCCACCCTTCCCCAGCGGCTCGGCTGCGGCGACGTGCTGCTGTGGGACCGCTGGGTCGCCCATCCGACGCTCGACGCGTACTGGCGGCAGCACGCGGCGACGACGTACATCGCCAACGTGCGCGCCCCGGTGCTGTCAATGGCGGGATGGCACGACGATTCGCGCGGGCCGACCTACTACACGGACTTTCTCCTGCGCCAGCGCAATCACCCCAACTGGCACATCGTAATGAATCCCGGCGCGCATAAAGGCGTCGACTATGTCGCCGGGGAATTCGGACCCCAGGCGCGCTACGCCTACCGCGACCTGCAGCTGCGCTGGTTCGACCACTATCTGCTTGGCAGGAACAACGGCGTGGACTCGCTGCCCCATGTCGACGATTTCGTCATGGGCGACAATGTCTGGCGGCAGGAAAACGAATGGCCGCTGGCGCGCCAGCGCCTCACGAAATTCTACGTGTCCTCGGGGGGGCACGCGCAAACCAGCTCCGGCGACGGCATGTTCGACACCGTGCCGCCGCGTGCCGGTGCGCCGGCCGACACGTTCACCTACGATCCCGCGGACCCCACGCCGTACCTCATCGACTCGCGCGAGCTCGAGGAATCGCTCAACGAGGACTACACCGCGCTCAACGCCTCGCGCAGGGACGCCTTGGTCTTCACCTCGGCGCCACTGGCCCGGCCGATCGAGGTGACCGGCGAGATGACCGCGCGGCTCTGGGCCGCCACCGACCGGACGGACACCGATTGGACCATCATGCTGCTCGACGTGTACCCGGACGGCCATGCGGAGCGGGTGCAGGACGGCCTGGTACGGGCGCGGTTCCGCAACAGCATGTCCCGGCCGACCCCGGTCGTGCCGGGCCGAGTCTACGCGTACGACATCGATGTGTGGTTTACGTCGATGGTTTTTCCGGCAGGCCACCGCCTGCGCGTCAGCATCGCGTCGGCGCTCTTTCCGAAGTACGACCGGAATCTCAACACCAACGGGAATTACGAGCGCGACACGACGTTCGTCGTGGCGCACCAGCGGGTGCTGCACGACGCGGCGCACCCGTCGCACGTGGTGCTCCCGGTGATACCGCGCTAAGGTGGAGCAGCATGCCCTCGTTCACAGTCGGGTACTTCGTCGGGAGTCTGTCGCGGGAGTCGATCAACCGGAAGCTCGCCGGGGCGCTGGTCCGTCTGGCTCCGGAGAAGTTACAGCTGGTGGAAATCCCGTTTGCCGACTTGCCGCTGTACAACCGCGACTACGACGGCGACTATCCTCCGGTAGCGCGAGCCTTCAAGGCCGCCATCGCGGCAGTCGACGCCGTGCTGTTCGTCACTCCGGAGTACAATCGATCGATCCCCGGCGCGTTGAAGAACGCGATCGACTGGGCCAGCCGGCCCTACGGCACAAACGCCTTCGCCCGCAAGCCCTCAGGGGTCATCGGCGCCTCGACGGGGAGGATCGGCACCGCGGTTGCTCAGCAGCACCTGAAGAGTATTCTCAGTTTCTGCAATTCGCCGCAGATGAACGCGATCGAAGCCTATATCCAGTTTGTCCCCGGGATGATCACCGATGATGGGGACGTAAAGGACGAGGCGATCGCCAAATTGTTGCGGGGGTACATCTCCGAGTTCCACGGGTTCATCGAGCGCGTGTATACGGTCCTGCCGCGGACTTCATCTCCCGATATCCGCTGACTTCCGGCCGAGTGGCGCCTTCGCCCTTGTGAAACGAGCTCAACGGGGCTCGCGTATCGATAAGCCGTATGAGACTCGGCGCACCCGAAGCACACCCTACCAGCCAGGGGATGGCCAAATGAATCGCAATGTCACGTTGACCGTGACCTCCCTGCTCTCGATCCTCCTGTTCCTGCTCCACGTATCGGACGACATCGCGCGCGGGATCGATACGCTCGGCCCCATCAACCTGATCGGCGTCAGCATCTTCGTCGTGTGGCTCTACGGCACGCTGACGCTCGGCGACCGGCGATCAGGCTACATCATCATGCTGCTCGGCGCGCTGTTCGGGGTGGCCGGCGCCAGCACTCACATGATCCTCGGCGTCAGCCACACGCTTGCCAACAAGCCCGATGGCGCCCTCTTCTTCGTGTTTATCCTCTGGGCGCTCATCGTCACGGCGACCTTCTCCGCCGTGCTCGCGGCGCGCGGACTGTGGAAGCGCGAGTGGGCACGCAAGGACAAAGCCTGACGGTCAGCGCGTTCGTCTGCGGTCCAGAGCTTGGCCTTCATGACAGATTTTCGCGCGAGCCGGGAAATCAGTGGAGGTAATCCAACGCCTCCACGAGCTGCATCCCGGCGTGCGACCGCACCAGCTCCCGGAGAATCGGGGTGTGCCCCATGCCGATGATCAGGAGGATGCGATCACCGGGCTGGGCGGTGGACGCCAGGTTGGCGAAAATGTGCAGGTTGCGGTCATACCACTGGCTGACGACGCGCGCACCGACGTAGCCGTCCCGGGCGCCGACGGTCGCCATGTCGGCGTACGGCTGATGGGCGCGCAGAATGGTGGCCGGATCATTCAGGAAGATGAGGTTCGCCTCGATGGTCTCGTCGCGCTGGCGGCGGTCGAGCTCCTGCGTCACGTCCGCGATGATGCGCTGGAAGCGGTGGGCGAAGGCAGTATCGTGCAGCTGGGCATAGGCCATGACCGAATCGATCGACAAGCCCTCCTGGAAATCCACCGGGTAGAGTTGTGCGAGGTGGAGTTGCTTCCCCAGCCGGAATCCAAGCTGATGCACCTCGTTGCGGGTCAGGGCAAACGCGCCGGTCAGGTAGCGGCGATAATCGTCGTTGATCGAGTCCGCCTCAGCGGGGACGCGCTCGATCGCGATCTTGGTGGGTCGAAAGCGCCCGAGCTGCGTCGCGACCTGCGCGATCTCCGCCTGGCGCGCGGGTGTGAGCACGTCGATACCCTGGAACTTGGCATAGTCTGCGTTGGGATTGGCGAAGTGAAAGACGCCGAGGATCATCACCTGCACCGGCGGCGGTTGCACCGGCGGCGTCTGCGCCACGGATGGTGAGACACGGGCGAGGCCGAGGAGCAGGGCGAGTGTCAGGGGGGGTCTCATGAGGATAATCTAGTCCAAGACCCAACCTGCCGACTCGTGCGCCTCTAGGAGGAGTGGCGCCGCGAGCGCCGCGGGGCTGATAACTTATGGACATGACCATCTCCGATCGAACGTACGACGCCATTGTCATCGGCTCCGGCATTTCCGGCGGTTGGGCCGCGAAGGAGCTGTGCGAGCTCGGTCTCAAGACCCTCGTGCTCGAGCGCGGCCGCGACGTGCAGCACATCAAGGATTACCCCACGGCGAACCTGGCACCGTGGGAGCTGCCGCATCGGGGCTACAACCCGCGCTCGCTGATCGATGCCAATCCGCTCATCAGTAAGGCGGCCGGCTATGGCGAAGACACCGCGCATTTCTTCGTGAAGGACGCCGACCACCCCTACGTGCAGGAGAAGCCCTTCGACTGGATCCGCGGCTATCAGGTCGGCGGGAAGTCGCTCATCTGGGGACGTGCGACGCAGCGCTGGAGCAAGTATGAGTTCGTCGCCCCCGAGAAGCTCGGCTACGGGATGAACTGGCCGATCACGTACGACGACATCGCGCCGTGGTACACGCATGTCGAGCGGTTCATCGGAGTCTGCGGCAACTACGACCATCTCGACGCCATGCCGGACGGCGAGTTCCTGCCGCCTTTCGACTTCAACTGCGTCGAGAAGCACATGAGCGACCGGGTTCACGCGAAGTACAAGAACCGCTGGGTCGTGCAGGGACGCTGGGCACATCTCTCCAAACCGAAGCCGATCCATCTGCAGCAGGGCCGCGGTACCTGCCAGGCGCGCAATCTTTGTATGCGAGGGTGCCCCTTCGGGGGATACTTCAGCTCCAACTCATCGACGCTGCCCTGGGCCGCGAAGACCGGCAACCTCACGGTGCGGCCGCACTCGGTGGTGCACTCGATCGTGTACGACGACAAGGCCGGCAAGGCGTCCGGCGTACGTGTCGTCGATGCCACCACACACGAGCAGCTGGAGTTCACCGCGCGCATCATCTTCGTGAACGGGTCGGCGCTCAACTCGACGCTAGTGCTGCTCAACTCGACGTCGTCGCGCTTCCCACACGGGCTCGGCAACGACAGCGGGCTGCTGGGGCATTACGTGATGCACCACAACGATCGCGTCGCAGGGCACGGACGCATCGACGGATTCACCGACAAGTACTTCTTCGGGCGCAACCCGACGGAGTGCATCCTCGTGAACTTCCGCAACCTCGGGAAGCAGGACACCGACTTCGTCGGCGGGTATACCACGTTCACCGGCGCCTATCGCGAGCGCGGCGTGCCGAGCGACGATGCGGCGGGCGCAGCATTCAAGCACGCGCAGACCGAGCCGGGGCCGTGGGGGATCTACATGTATATGCAGGGTGAGACGATTCCCAAGGAGTCGAACCACGTGCGTCTCCATGAGACGCAGAAGGACCAATGGGGAATCCCCTTGCTCGTGATGAACGTCGACTACGACGACAACGACGCGCGCATGATCCGAGACTGGCGCACGCAGGCAGCCGAGATGCTCGAGGCGGCGGGGTGCCACGACGTCGAAACACACGACAAAGGATGGGCACCGGGGCTCGACATCCACGAGATGGGCGGCGCGCGCATGGGGAAGGATCCTCGAGCGTCCATGCTGAATGAGTGGAACCAGGTGCATGGCTGCCCGAACGTGTTCGTCACCGACGGCGCGTGCATGACGTCGACCGGGAACCAGAGTCCCTCGATCCTCTATATGGCGTTGACCGCGCGCGCGGTGAACCACGCCGTGGACGAGATGAAGCGGAGGAACCTGTGAACCGACGCGACGCCCTCAAGGCCGCTGGTGTGATCGCCGGCAGCACACTCTTCGCGTCCACTGGAGTCCTGGAGGCGTGCCGCACCGACCGTGCCGCGCGGTCAGGCGTGCTCTCGGACGACGATCAGCTGCTGGCGGAGGAAATCGCCGACACCTTGCTCCCCACGACTGCGGACTCACCCGGCGCGAAGGCGGCAGGCACGGGCGCGGCGATGAACCTCATTCTGAGCGACTGCTACACGCCGGCGGAACAGCGCGCGGTCAGCGAGGGGCTGGCGCGCTTTCGGGCGAGCAACTTCCTCGAGCGGTCGCGCTCGGATCGCGAAGCGTTCGTGCGCTCCGTCGGCACGCAGGCATGGTTCGCGCCGCTGCGTGCCCTCGCACTCGGGGCGTACTTCTCTTCCGAGATTGGGATGACGAAGGCGCTCCGCTACGTGCGAGTGCCGGGGAAGTACGTCGGCTGCATGCCGCTCGCGCTCGGCCAACCCGCCTGGGGCTAGTTGCAACCTTCTGGGCCCCCCGGGATTCCAACCCACTCCATCCGCTCCGGAGCGTAACCATGCGCTTGCGTGACATCGCGGGGCTCTGCGCCGCGCTCGTGACCGCTGGCCTGACAGGGGCGCGCCCCGTCGATCCCCTGAATGTGCGCCTCGGTTACCCGGCCGACTCCAAGCTGCTGATCATCAACGCCGACGATCTGGGCATGGCGCATTCGCAGAACGATGCCAGCTTCACCGCCCTCGATCAGAAACTGGTCACGTCCGCCACCGTGATGGTTCCAGCTCCCTGGTTCGGCGAAGTGGTCGCGTACGCCAAGACGCATCCCGACGCCGATCTGGGCCTGCATCTGACGTTGACCGCCGAGTGGCAGACGTTCCGATGGGGACCGGTGACACCGCGTACCCTCGTGCCCAGCCTCGTCGGGCCGGACGGGTTTTTCTACGCCACCACAGACGAGTTCGTGCGGCACGCGAAGGTCGACGAAGTCGAGACCGAGATCCGGGCGCAGATCGAGCGCGCCAGGGCCATGGGCTTGAGCCCCACGCATCTCGATGCGCACATGCACGCGCTGTATGCCACGCCGCAGCTTTTCGCCGTGCTGCAGAAAGTGGCGCGCGACTACAAGCTGCCGATTCGCATGGCCCGCAACGAGCAGATATTCCGGGACCTGCTCCCCTATGTCGGCGCCGCTGATCCGTTTCCCGACGCGATCTTCTCGCACGAGGGCGACGACGTGCAGCCGTCACGCTGGAAGGACTTCTACCTCGACCTCATCAAGAATCTGCAGCCCGGCGTGAACGAGCTGTTCGTGCATCTCGCGCACGACGATGCGGAGATGCGCGCCGTCACCGTAAACTTCGACGTGTGGGATGCCGCCTGGCGCCAGCGCGACGTCGACGTCATTTCCAGCCCGGAGTTTCGGAAGGCTCTCGCCGATAACCACGTGATCCTGATCGGGTGGCGCCCGATCCAGGGGCTCATGCGGTAGTGCGTCCAACGCGATAGGTTCAGGCCATGCACCGCGCTCACGCGTTCGCATTCGCGGCGGGGGTGCTGTGCCGGCTACCCGCCGGCGGGCCTGCCCCGCAAGATTCGCTCGCTTCCCACGTCACCATCTACCGCGACAGCTACGGCATCCCGCACGTCTTCGGCGAGACCGACGCCGCGACGATGTTCGGCTTCGCCTACGCACAAGCCGAAGACAACTTCTGGCGCATCGAAGACAATTACATCCGGTCCATCGGTCGGCGCAGCGAGGTGGAGGGAGCGGATGGGCTGACGAGCGACGGGCGCAACCGGGCGCTCGAGATTCCGCGACTCGCGCGCGAGGAGTACGGCCGCATGCCGGCCAGGATGCGCGCGCTGCTCGACGGATTCGTCAGGGGGCTCAACGCCTATCTCGCGGATCATCCCAGCGTGAAGCCGCGACTGCTGACGCGGTTCGAGCCGTGGTATCCGCTCGCCTTCATCCGCTACAACTACTACCAGAGCGGCTTCTTCTGGTCCGCGGGGTTCCGGCAGGCGGATCTGGAAACGGCACTCACCCCCCAGCCCCCACGCCCGTTGGGAGTCCTCACCCCTTTACCCCCTCTCCCTTCGGGAGTCCTCACCCCCCGGCCCCCTCTCCCTTCGGGAGAGGGGGAGGTACGGGGCCAGCTCGGATCCAACGGCTGGGTCATCGGGCCGAGTAAGAGTGCGACGGGGCACGCGATGTTGTTCATCAATCCCCATCTGCCGTTTTTCGGGCCTGGGCAGGTCTACGAGGGACACGTGAACAGCCGGGAGAGCGGCTGGAACTTCACCGGCTACACGCGCTTCGGCTTTCCCTTCCCCTATGTGGGGCACAACGAGTCGCTGGGATGGGTGAGTACGGACAACGCCGGGGATCAGGCGGATCTGTACCTGATCTCCACCGACAGCGGACAAACGCGCTACCGATACGGCAACGGGTATCGCTCGCTCATCACCTGGGCGGAAACCCTGCTCGTGAAGACCGACAGCGGCTTCGAGCACCGCGCCATCACATTCCGCAAGACCCATCAGGGCCCGATCCTCGGGCTCCGTGACGGCAAGCCACTGGCGCTGAAGATGGCAAAGCTCGATGGCGACGGCTGGCTCGAGGAATGGTACCACATGACGCACGCGCGGTCGGTGACCGAGCTGAAGCGCGCGATGCGGCCGCTCAACATGCTGTTCGGCAACGTCATGGCCGCGGACGCCGGCGGCAACACCTGGTATCTGTACAACGGCGCAGTACCGATCCGCGACCCGAAGTTCGACTGGTCGGGGCCGGTCGATGGCAGCGACCCGGCGACGGAGTGGAAGGGATATCACACGATCGACCAGCTGCCCCAGCTCACCAATCCCGCCACGGGGTGGATGCAGAACTGCAATACGACGCCGTTCCGGCTGACGAGCAGCGGCAATCCCGATTCTTCCAGGTTTCCCCGGTACATGGTGCAGGACGGCGACAATCTGCGCGGACGCGCGTCGCGCAAGATCCTCGGTGAGACACCGCGCTTCACGTGGGACTCCTGGCAGCGCGCGGCGTTCGATACGTACGTGATCGGCGCCGATTCGCTGCTCCCGGAGTTGCTGCGGGATTCGAGCGCCGCGTCTGACTCCGCGCCCGCCGCGATGGCGGTGCTGGCAGGATGGAATCGGCGCGCTGATACGGCGTCGGTGGCGATGACCGTGTTCGATCGCTGGCTGGATGCGTTAGGGCAGGCCGGAGTCGAGAAACGCGACACGTGGCTGGCCGGACTCGATAGCGCGCTTGCGAGGCTGACGCGGGACTGGG
>DATFSB010000578.1:0-3112 GCA_035262825.1 Gemmatimonadales bacterium
CCGCCGCCCGTGAGCAGGACATCCGCGCGTCCGGCGTCGTGCAGCAGCTTGCGAACGCGTGGAAACAGCGTCATGTGCGCGCCGGAGAGGATCGAAAGGCCGACGACGTCGACGTCCTCCTGGATCGCCGCCTGGGCGATCATCTCGGGCGTCTGGTGCAGGCCGGTGTAGATGACCTCCATCCCCGCGTCGCGTAGCGCCGCGGCGACCACCTTCGCCCCCCGGTCGTGTCCGTCGAGTCCGGGCTTCGCGACGAGCACCCGGATCGGCCGCTTGCGCGCGGCAGTGCGGGCGGCACTCACGTGCGGCGAAACCGCAGCAACGCGGCGAGACCGCTGACGCCGCGACGGGCCCGATCGTCCTGCAGCACGTCGACCTGGGCGCGCTGCGCCAGCGCTTCCTCGACGGCCTCATCGATGCGGGGGTCTTCGTTCCGGCCGTCGGCGAGCAGCGTGCGCACCTGGCCGCGCTCGAGTGCCTTCCCGGTCGCCTCCACGCCGTTCACCGCCCATCCCGTGGCCAGTCCGTCCTTGACCGCTTCGGCGTGGGCGCGCTCCCAGGCGCGCTGCCGCTCGTCGCGCAGCGCCAGCGTCGCCTCGCGCACCTCCGCCGCAGTGGCCGTCTTGGGATTCAAGCGCACGACGCCGAAGAGCAGGTCGTGAAGGTACGTGTGGAGGTGCGGCACGAGCGCGGCCGCGTCCACGCCGATCCCGGCCACCACCAGACCCGCGAGCGGCCGCTGGGAATGGATGCGGAAGATCTGCTCGGCCACGCGCGCGTAATGCCGATGCTTCTCCTCGCGGATCCGGGCGTGATGTCCATGTTCGCCGGCCGACCCGATGGCGGCGCCGCGCATCACCTGCCGCTCGCCATGGAATTTCTCCGTGCGCGAGGCCAGCGAGATGATGCCCGGCAGCTCGACGATCCCGAACGCCGTGACCTCGAAGAAGCGCGCGCCGGTGCGGTCGCAGGCTGTCACGAGAATCGTGCCGAATTCCTGCTCCAGCGCGACCAGCTCCCGGGTCGCCGGCGCGGCCGCGACGACCAGTCGTGAGCGATAGACCTGGGGCAGCGCGATCGATTCGAACAGGCCGACGCGGCCACACGCGAACACGGCGATCCCGCGCGCGGCGGGCAGCCGGCCGGGCTCCTCGAGGTAGCGCACGATGCGCTCCAGGTCGTGCGCCACCGCTTCGCGGTCGCCGTGCGCCAGCGGGCGCTTGTCGAGCGCGTCCACCGTCTCCCGTACCCGGTTTCTCATCTTGATCAGATATTTGCCGCGCGTCTTGTCGCGCGGCTCGAGTTTCAGATAGCACGACGAGACGAGGCCGGCGCCCGCGGGGAGCGCGCCCAGCCGGGCCAGCACGTCATGCACGGATGCCACGGGGGCCGCCGGGGACGCCGCCATCAGAAGAAGACCGGTTCGCGATAGGCGCCGTATACGCGCTCGAGCGCGCTGCGGATCTCGAACAGCGTGCAGTAAGCCCGGGCGCAATCGAGCATCGGGCCGATCACGTTCTGGTCCTGCTCCGCCGCGGTGCGCAGCGCGTGCAGCCGGCGCTCCACCAGCTCACCGTCCCGCTCGGCGCGCAACCGGCCGAGCCGGGCACGCTGCGAATCCTCGGCGTCGTTCGTGACCCGCAGCACTTCGACCGGGTGGTCGTCGTCGGAGAGGAAGTCGTTCACCCCCACGACGATCTGCTCGCGCTCTTCGACCGCGCGCTGGAACTCGGCCGCCGAGCGGGCGATTTGCCGCTGGAACCAGCCGCTCTCGATGCCCTTCACCACGCCGCCGATCGACTGGATTTCGGCGAACAACGCCTCCGCCTCCCGCTCCAGCTGGTCGGTGAGGGCTTCGACGTAGTACGAGCCGCCCAGCGGATCGATGACCTCGGGGATGCCCGTCTCGGCCGCGAGGATCTGCTGCGTCCGCAGCGCCACCTGCACCGCCTGTTCCGTCGGCAGCGCCAGCGTTTCATCGAGCGAGTTCGTATGCAGCGACTGCGTCCCGCCGAGCACCGCCGCAAGCGCCTGATACGCGACGCGCACGATGTTGTTCATCGGCTGCTGGGCGGTGAGCGTCACCCCGGCCGTCTGCGAGTGGAACCGCAGCTTCCACGACCGCGGATCCGTGGCGCCGTAGCGCTCGCGCAGATGGCGCGCCCAGATGCGGCGTGCCGCCCGGAGCTTCGCGATCTCTTCGAAGAAGTCGTTGTGAATGTCCCAGAAGAACGACAGGCGTGGACCGAAGGTATCGACGTCGAGCCCGCGCGCGATGCCGCGCTCGACGTAGGTGAATCCGTTGGCGAGCGTGAACGCCAGCTCCTGCGCCGCCGTCGCACCTGCTTCGCGGATGTGGTAACCCGAGATCGAGATCGTATTCCAGAGCGGCGTGTGCTCGGCGCACCACTCGAACATGTCGACGATGATCTTGAGCGCGGGTTCGACGGGATACACCCACGCGTGCTGCGCCATGTATTCCTTCAGGATGTCGTTCTGCACCGTGCCGCGCAGCTTCGCGATCGGAACTCCCTGCCGCTCGCCGGCCGCAACGTAGAAGCAGAACAGGATCGCGGCGGGTCCGTTGATCGTCATCGAGGTGGAGACCTGGTCGAGCGGGATGCCCCGGAACAGATCTTCCATGTCGGCGAGGCTCGAGATCGCGACGCCGCACTTCCCTACTTCCCCTTCGGAGCGCGGGTGATCGGAGTCGTAGCCCATCAACGTCGGGAAGTCGAACGCCACCGAAAGACCAGTTTGCCCGCGCGAAAGCAGAAACTTGTAGCGCTCGTTCGTGTCCTCGGCAGTGCCGAAGCCGGCGAACTGGCGCATGGTCCAGAGCCTGCCCCGGTAGCCGGTCGCATGGATGCCGCGCGTGTACGGAAACTGCCCGGGATCGCTGAGATCGCGCGCGGGCTGCACGCCGCGCACGTCGTCCGCGGTATAGACGCGTTCAATGCGGCGCCCCGAAATCGTGGTGAACGTTTTCTCTGCCGTGTCGGCAGGCGGCGCCACCGCAGTTTTCATAAGCAACCATTATAGCGGACCCATTCTTGCTCATCAGCGCGCCGCAGGAGAACCCTATGTCGCGCTCGGTCTTCACGTTGTCGTT
>DATFSB010000579.1:0-4260 GCA_035262825.1 Gemmatimonadales bacterium
TCACTCGCTTGAACAAGCGCGGCCAGAAAATGGTCATGTATCTGCGCGACGGTCAGGGCGTGCAGAACTACCGCCAGTACAAGGCCGTGCCGTTCTTCCTGAGCAGCAACGGCTACGGCGTGTTCGTGCACACGAGCGCGCCCGTCACCTTCGATTTTGGGCACGACTTCGACCAGCACACCGTCATCTATACGGGCGACGACGTGCTCGATCTATTCGTGTTCCTGGGCTCCCCCAAGGACGTGTTACGCGAGTACACCGCGCTCACCGGGCGCAGTCCGGTCCCACCCTTGTGGTCGTTCGGATTATGGATGAGCCGCATCACCTACAAGTCGGAGGCGGAGGTGCGGGATGTCGCCGCCAGGCTGCGCCGCTACCGGATCCCGAGCGACGTGCTCCACCTCGACACCGGCTGGTTCGAAACGGACTGGCGCAGCGACTACGAGTTCTCGACCACCCGCTTTCCTAACGCGCGCGGCATGATCGCCGACCTCAAGCAGCTGGGGTTCCACGTCAGCCTCTGGCAGTACACGTATTTCACGCGCCAGAACAGGATGTGGGATGAAATGCAGACGGGCGGCTACGGCGTGCGCGACGATGGCGGCCGGATGGCCCCCGAGGATGCCACGCTCGACTTCTCGAACTCTGACGCGGTGCGCTGGTACCAGGGAAAACTCAGGAATCTCCTCGGCATGGGCGTGGGCGTCATCAAGGCGGACTTCGGCGAGGGCGCACCGCTCAGCGGAGTCTACGCTTCCGGCCGTACCGGGTGGTACGAACACAACCTCTACCCGGTGCGCTACAACAGGGCCGTTTGGGAAGTCACGAAAAACGCCACCGGAGACGGGATCATCTGGGCGCGCAGCGCCTGGGCGGGGAGCCAGCGCTATCCGCTGCATTGGGGCGGCGACGCCGAGAACACCAACTCGGCGATGGCGGCCACGTTGCGCGGCGGGCTGTCGCTCGGGCTGTGCGGCTTCACGTTCTGGAGTCACGACGTAGGCGGCTTCGTCAACCGGGCGCCGCGCGAGCTCTATGGGCGCTGGTTGGCTTTCGGGGTGCTGACGTCGCATACACGCACGCACGGTGCGCCGCCGCGCGAGCCGTGGGAGTACGATTCGGCGTTCGTAGTGGATTTCCGCCGGGCCGTCGAGATGAAGTATCGGTTGCTGCCCTACATCTACGCGCAGGCCAGGGCGTCATCGGACAGCGGCTACCCGATGCTGCGCACCCTGTTCTTCGAGTATCCGGATGATCCGACCTCGTGGTTGATCGAGGACGAGTATCTGTTCGGCGAGGGAATGCTGGTCGCCCCGTTGTTCGAGGACGTGGATCACCGCCAGGTCTATCTCCCGCCGGGGACGTGGATCGATTACCAGACCGGCCAGCGCTACCAGGGTGCCGCCTGGCACGACATCCGCGCCGGCGCGGTCCCGATCATCGTCCTCGTCCGGACTGGCACCGTCATCCCGCAGATTGGACTGGCACAGAGCACGGCCCAAATGAACTGGAGTGAGATCGAGCTGCGAGTACTCGGTGACGGGTCTGGGCTCGCGACCGGGCTGTTCGCGCTGCCGCAGGAGGAATCGCACCGCCTCGAGCTGCGGCCGGTGGCCGGCGGCGGCTACGTGCTGGCGAGTGACCCGCTGCGGGGCCGGGTGCATTGGCGAATCACGCACTGAGCTCGGCAGGCTCGAGCTGCAGCACGCCGGTCTCCATCGCCCCCGGTCCCGACTCCGTGAAGACCCGTGCCGTGCGCCCCGTCTCGGATCGATAGCGGGCTGCCACATCGCGCACCTCAGCCTCCGCCTCGTTTGTTCCGAGAATAGCAACAGTGCCGCCGCTCCCGCCCCCGGTGATCTTCGCGCCGAACAGGCCGTGCTCGGGACCCGCGGCGGAAACGAGCTCGACGAGACGATCGGTGCCGTCGCTGCCCAGCCCGCAGGCGCTGTAGCTCAGATGGGACTCGCGCATCAGGCGCCCCAGCTCGGTGGCCACGTGGGGCTGACCGGGGAGTGCGCCGAGCAGCTCGGCGAACCGCTGCACGCGTGCCTCTTCACGCACCGGATGCCCGGTCGCTCGCCGCACGGGGTAGAGCCGGTCGGGGCGGACAGAGGTCGCGGTATCGGTGATCCCGTCGTAGCGCGCCAGGAACTCCGCGCCCGACATCTCGTCCGGCAAACCTGCGCCGACGCTCGTGAATTCCGCAGGTAGCACGTTGGCCAGGTAGCCACGCCAGCGTGGGTCGTCGATCCTCAGCCGCGTGCCCTCGCGCTCGGCGGACAATCCCGCAGTGGCGGCGATCATGCGATAGCCCATGAAGGCCGCGGTGCGCACGGTGCCGTAGTCCGCTCCCGAGACGGCATGGCTTAGCCCCGAATCGATGCCGTAAAACCGGTATCCGGCGGGGATCTCGACGTACCCCTCGATGGAGCCGGGCTGGCAGTGCAACCGTAACAACCGATCGCGCCGGCCGCAGGCGCTCGTCATCTGATCCATGATTCCGCACGGCGCGCCCACGACGTGGTTCTCCACCGCCTGGCAATCGGCTGCGAGTTCCTGCCCACTCAGCCGAATACCGCAGCATGCGGCGACGGCCATTGCTGCGGCGACCTCGAGCGCCGCCGATGACGCTACACCGCGTCCTTCCGGGACAGACGAATCGATCAGCACGCACAGGCCTTCAGGCCGCTCCTGCCCATCCCGCAGGACACGCTGCAGGCACGTTTGTACGGTGCCCACGACGTAGCCGGCCCAGCGGTCTGCGGAGCGCTCGGCAAACCAGGCGGCGAGCGCAGCCGGTGCGTTGAGCGCCGCGCCACGCTCCACGAGCGACGCCTGCTCGATGCTGAAAAACTGCCAACCGTCGCCGCGCCGGGTCGCGAGATCGCAGCTTGGCCCTGCGGTGCGCTGCACGACCGCCGTGGTCGAGCATGCGAGCGGCAGCTCGAGCACGCGCGCTCCGCTGTAGTCGGCGATCCCGCCCATGACATCGAGTCGCCCCGGGGCGCGGGCGACGTAGAGTGGAGAGTCTTTCGAAAAGAACGCACGCAGCTGGGGATTCGATTCCTGACGCAGAGTGCGCAAACGGTCGAGTGCGGGCTGGAACCAGACCAGGTGGCCAGCTGCACGAACGTCGGATAGTTGACGCAACGGAATCATTGGATCGGATGTTGTGAACCCCGAGCCATCGGCCCGGGGTCAGCCCCGCCGGCTCTGCATCTGGGCACGGTCGGCTGACCCCGGGGCGGTGACCCGGGGTTAATGATCGGAGGAGTAATCACGCTTCACAGAACCAGCAGCCCGCGTCGCTTGAGTGCTTCTCTCAGAACCGGCTCGATTCGGGCGCGCAGCCGCTCGTTCGCATAGCCGATCCACGACACATCAGTGGTCACATCGAAGGGCGCGTCGAGGGGAGCGCCGCCGGGATCGGTGAGAATCACGCCGGCCGCTTCGGCGATCAGCGACGCGCTGAGATCATACGGGTGGCAACAGAGACCGGCGGACACGAGCGCGCGGAGGTCTGCGATAAAGCGATCGTGTCCGGCCATGAGCTCGTACAGCTCGCCGGCGGTAGACGCGTATTGGTCCTCGAAAGTGGAGGCCTTTCCGGGTGTGGAGGGCACCAGCGCCTGCGCGACCTCGTCGTCGATGGCGGCCAGCAATGCGCGCGCCCCGGGAAAGAACCGTACGAGCGTCGCGAAGCCGTGCGCGATGGTGTCGGCGCGTGACGGGTGCAGGGTGAGATGCTCGTGCGCGCTGGTCACTCGGTTATAGCGCCGTGCCTGCATCTCCTCCCCGCGAAAGGTCCAGAGCTGATCCGCGAGGTGCTGCTTGACGAGCGGAATTTCGGTCTGGATGGCGAGCACGATATCCCGCAACCGGGTGTCGGGTCCGCGATTCGGTGCCACTCCGGTGAGAATCCAGGCGCTGCGCTTCTGATACATCAGGCCACGCGTGCCGTCGATCGGGTCTACGAGCAGGCGCCAGCGTCCGTCTCCTCCCAGTGTGTCGCCGAGGCCTTCTCCCACCACGCACAGGGGTTCGTCGCGTGCCAGGTCGGCGAGCCCCTGCGCCAGGGTCTCCTCGGCCACGCGGTCGACCGCGTAGATCGTGTCCCCGTCCTGCGCGCCGTCCACCGCCACGGTCGCGAGGTGCTCGGTCGACCGTCGCGTGCACGCGTCGACGACCGCGTCGCGGACGCGCTCATGGAGAGCGAGCAGCGGCTGGAGCAGGCTCTCCGCGCGCGCCACGTCAGCC
>DATFSB010000580.1:0-4003 GCA_035262825.1 Gemmatimonadales bacterium
GGGTCGTCGATGTGCGGCCGCTCACCGCCGCGGTGGTACGCGATCTGCAACCTGTTGGTATCGACGTCGAGCGCCAGGATGGTGAGGCGGTCGGGGGCGAGCAGCTCGGTGACGGCGGCGACGAGCCGGTCGATCACCGTCGCCGGCCGGTAGGCGCCGGCGAGCTCGCGCGACAGAGCGGTGAGCCGCGCGAGGGCATCCTGGTGGGACAGCCGTGCTGGAGGTTTGGTCGATGAGGACTGGTGCATGATCCTCGCGAACGTTCGCGCCCGCTTACGCGGACCCGACTGCCGTGTGGTCCTGGTCGCCCTCGCGCGCCGCGACCCCGCGGCCCGCGCCCGCGCCGAGCAGCGTCTCGCGCGCGAAGGACCGGACGGGCTGCTCGACGAGCCAGACCTGTTCGAGGCCCTGCTGTCGTACCGTTCCCTGGTGTCGCCTTCCGCCCCGCTCTTCGCCTACGTGGCGGTGCGACACGCCCTCTTGTCGGCCGGCGTCGACGACCGTCCCCTCGCCGATTACCTCGCCGCCTTGCTGCTCGAATTCGGGCTGCAGGACCGCGCCCATCGGGCGCAGGGTGGCGAAGACCAAACCTACCACTATCTCGTGGAAATAGTGAACGATCTCGCACAGCAAGGCGAATCCGCGGTGCGGCGCTTTCACCTGCACGTGCATCTCGGCTGCTACAGCTTGTGGCTGGCGGGCTTGTTTCCAGACTACGTGGCGGTGCGGCGGCGGCGGCGCGGAGGGCCGGATCTCCCCTACTACGATGCCCTAGGACGCTCCGGCTTCGAGGGCGCCGCCGATCATGCGCTCGCCGAGCGCTTCGGCCTCGCGCCGATCTACCGGCTGGCCGCGGATCGCTTCCCGGCGCTGCGCCAGGCGCTGAACCGTCTGTCGGACCGCGTGCTGTTCCCGAACTTCATGACGGAAGACCGGCTGCTGCGAAGCCTGTAGCCGCGCGCTGCACGGCGTCGGCGAACCCCTCGAACAATCCGGTTTCGACGTCGTCCTCGGGGTGCCACTGCACCGCGAGCAGCCATCCCGCACCAGCGTCCTTCGCCTCGACCGCCTCGATCACGCCGTCCTCCGCCCAGGCGACGGCCCGCAGCGATGCCCCGAGTGTCTTCACCGCCTGATGGTGGCGGGAGTTCACGCTCGCAGGCCGTCCGGCGACACGCTCGACCAGCGTCCCCGGCTCGACGCGCAGGCCGTGCCGGGCGTTCGTTCCCGCGTGCGTCACGGTCGACGGACATTGGGTCGGCAGGTCCTGATACAGCGTGCCGCCTTCGGCGACGTTGACGAGCTGAATGCCGCGACAGATCGCGAGGATCGGCACGCGGCGCTCGCGCGCCGCGCGATAGAGCGCGAGCTCAACGGCATCGCGCCCATCGTCCGTCGCTTCGAGCCGGTCGTGGCGGGCTTCGCCATAGTAGCGGGGATCGACGTCCTCGCCCCCGGTGAGCATCAACCCGGCGACCGCAGCGATGACGTCGGCGGCGTGGTCCGGAGTAATGAGCGAGGGCACGACGAGCGGCGTCAGCCCGGCGGCGACGGCGGCGCGGGCGTAGGCGGCGTTCAACGCGACGCGCTGCCGGCCCTGATCGGTCCGGAGCGGAGCGCTGACCGCGACGACACGACTCACGACTTGACGGGTTTCCCGAGCAGCGGGCAGCGCGGGTTGCTCACGCTCGCCCAGTTCACGCGCGCCCCGTAGAGCGGTACCGACCGCTCACCGTCCCCGAGCCGCCCGATCTGCGGATAATCCCTGGGGGCACGGGGGCGGTCGAAGATGAGCACACCCTCTACAGTGGCGGTGGAATCATCGACCAGCAGCACGCCGAAGACCGTGGAGTCCCGGCCCGTCGAATCCGCGGCTGCAACGTTTGGGAGCTTGCCCCCCTGATAATCGAGCACGACGCGATCGGGCTCGTTCAAGACGCGGACGAACGTGGAGTCCGAGCCCCCTACGACCCGTGCCGGCAGCGTCGCCGGCAGCCCGCGCGGCGCTTCGGTCAAGAGTGCACGCGTAGTGCCGAGCTGGTCGTAAATCAGCCGCGGGCCCACCAGCAGCGCCATGCCGCACACCGGGGAGCGGCTCGGATCGACGGAGCAGCCGAGGACGCCCAGGGCGCAGAGCGCGAGTAGCGCGGGACGACGCAGCATTATCACAACCTAATAGGTGTAGGCCAGCGTGAGCGTGGTCGTCCGCACCGGCTCGAGCACGCGCGGCGCCAGGTTGTAGATGTAATTCAGCGCGTTCGCGACTTTGAGGTGCGCCTCCAGCGATCCCGCCGTCCAACTGGCCCGCACGTCGAGCACTCTGCCCCCGAGCCGGGGATCGCCCGGGAAGAGCGGATCCTGGCGTTCGAAGCGGCTCGAAGAGCGCAGGTCGGCCCCCACGCCCACGGAGCGCCAGGTGTAGTCGGCGGTCAACGTCACCAGGTGTCGCGCCCGGTAGAGCAGCGGCCGCTCGGGGACGGTGTCGTGCGCCAGCTCGCGGGCATCGAGATAGAGATAGGCGAGGGTGGCCGTGAGGTGTGGGCCGAGCGGCATCACGGTGAGGTTGCAATCGAGCCCCACCAGCCGCGCCCGCTGCACGTTCTGGAACTGGATCTGCAGCGACGGTGTGGTCGCGGGCTCGACGAGGTGTCGCGCCTCGGTGAAGAAAACCGCCGCATCGCCGTGCAACCAGGAGAGCGGAGTCCACGCGCGCCCCACCTCCGCCGTCCATCCATCCTCCGCTCGCAGGGCGGGATTGGGAATCACCCGGAACCCCAGCGCGTAGGTGGTCACGAACCGCTCCGCGAGGCTCGGTGCGCGATAGGCGCGCCCCAGCGACGCGCGCCAGCTTCCCGTGCGCGTGGGCCAGACGAGACCGCCGCGCGGGCTCACGAACGCCGTGACTCCGCCGCCGTCGATGGCGAGGAAATCACCGCGCGCGCCGAGCGTGGCGCGCACCGGTCCCATGACCTGCTCGGCTTCGGCGTAGGCCGCGTACTCGTCCTGCATGTGGCTGCCGCCGCCGCCGGTCGTGTCTCCCGAAAAGACGTTGCTCGAGACGTCGGCATGCGCGGCTTCGAGGCCGACGGTGACGACCTGGCCCGTGTCGCGGCGCGACACCAGCCGGGCTTCGCCGCCGTACCGGTTCGCCACCGCGAAGTCCGCCAGGGCGAACGGCGGCTGCCGTCCCGGATAGACGTCGGTGAAATGGGTGCGCAGCCAGCTGAGGCGAGTCGTCCAGGCAATGCTGGCGGAGGGAGTGCGCGTGACGATCGCCGTGAAGTATCCCTTGTCGGACCGGGTGGTGTTGCCGCTGTTAGCGGTATCGATGCGGAACGGTTGGAACCCCTGGCCGGAATCGGCGCACTGGCCGCTCGCGCACCACGGCTCGGGTACCTGGTACTGATCGCTCGCCCAGGCGCCGGAGAGCCTGACCAGCATGACGGGCTCGGGGCGCCACTCGCCCCGGCCCGTAACCTGCCAGTGATCGGCTTTGTCCTGCTCGCGGTAGCCGTCGGAATGGCGCGCGCCCGCGGCGAAGCCGGCGCGTACGCGCTCCCGTCCATAAGAAGCGGAAACGTCGAGGCCGTCCTGGATGCCGGTGTAATCGCGGAATCCCCACACGGTGTTCGGAGGATCGGCGAACAGCCCCGCGGTGGCGCGCAGGCGCGCGTGGGGGCCACTCGGCAGCTCGCGCGTGATCAGGTTCACGACGCCGCCGAACGCCGACGATCCGTACAGAGCGGAGCCCGCGCCCTTCACCACCTCGACGCGCTGCACCTGATCCACCGCCACGAGATCCCAATTGATGCCGCCGCGATCCCCCTGGTTCGCGGGCACGCCGTCGACCAACAGCAGGACCCGGCTGCCGAGCCCTTCGACGAAGCCCGACGAGCCGCGGATGTTCACCTGGCCGTTGATGAACTGGACACCGGGCGCCTTGTCCACCGCCTCGTCGACGGTGTTGACGGCGCGCATCGCGATCGCCTCGCGGGAGACGAGC
>DATFSB010000581.1:0-2377 GCA_035262825.1 Gemmatimonadales bacterium
TATCCGCTTCCGGAAGCCCTGCCGCACGACGGTTTACGCGACGTTCGCCCTCGACGAGCGCGAGACCGACGCGATCCGCACGCTGCTCACGACCGAGCCCAAGATCGACCGCCAGTACCAGGTCGATTGGAAAGACCGGGAAGGAACGGTCTACGCGACCGTCGAAACGACTGTTCACATCCGCCGCAAGGAGTCCGCGTGAGACCGATCGCCATGCTCGCCCTTGCCGTCAGCCTCCTGCCGGCGCCGCTCTCGGGCCAGGCAGCGCCCAAGCCGCGCGCCCGCGACCTCGGAGTGCCGTTCGACGGCACTCCCGGACCGCTCAACGCGATCACCGACGTCGCCGGAGTGACAGTGGGGCAGGTGACGATCGTGTCGGGGAAGGGGCCGCTCGTCGTCGGGCAGGGACCGGTGCGCACCGGCGTGACCGCGGTGCTGCCGCGCGGCGCAGCGAACGGCGATCCCGTCATGGCCGGATGGTTCACCCTGAACGGCAACGGCGAGATGACGGGAACGACCTGGCTCGAAGAATCGGGATTCCTCGCCGGTCCCGTGATGATCACCAATACGCACTCGGTCGGCGTGGTGCGGGACGCGGTGATCGAATGGCTGGTGCACCGCGGTTTCAACTTCGACTGGTCGCTCCCGGTGGTGGCCGAGACGTGGGACGGGTCGCTCAACGACATTAACGGGTTTCACGTCTCGAAGCAGGATGCATTTCGCGCCCTCGACAGCGCGCGGAGCGGGCCCGTCGATGAAGGCAACGTCGGAGGCGGCACGGGGATGATCTGCCACATGTTCAAAGGCGGGATCGGTACCGCGAGCCGCCGCTTCACGATCGAAGACAAGACTTACACCCTGGGCGTCCTCGTGCAGTGCAATTACGGCGTCCGCCGTCTGCTGCGCATCGCCGGCGTGCCGGTGGGGGCGGAAATCCCCGACCTCTTGCCGTGCCTCGACACGGCGGAGCCGCGGCCCAACGCCGACGAGCGTTACCAGCGGTGTCCGGTATCCGGATCCCGGGCCCCGGACTCCGGACCTCGTGATCCGGGCCCCGGCGGCGTGGGGGAGATGGGCTCGATCATCGTCGTCGTCGCCACGGACGTGCCGCTGTTGCCGCATCAGCTGCAGCGCGTCGCGCGCCACGTCTCCCTCGGCATCGGCAAGATGGGTGGCCTCGGCTCGAACAGCTCCGGGGACATTTACGTGGCGTTCTCGACCGCCAACCCGCACGCCGCCGATCCGAAAGGACTGCACTCGGCGTCGTTCATTCCGAACGAGGCGATCACCACGGTGTTCGAGGCCACGGTGCAGGCCACCGAGGAGTCGATCACCAATGCCCTCGTGGCTGCGCAGACGATGACCGGGGCGAACGACCTGCGCATCTCGGCGCTGCCGCACGATCGATTGCGGGCGGCGCTGCAGAAGTACGGGAGGTTAGGGAAGTGAGGATGATAGCGGTGTTCGTGACGCTCTCTGCTGTCGTTTCGCCCCTCGCAGCCCAACGCGACACCGTCCTGAGCCAGGTGCGGCTGCCCCACACCTACTACTGGCTCGAGATGTACGTCCCGCAGGTGACGAGCGGGCCGTCGGCGGCGGCATGGTCCCCCGACGGCACGAGCCTCGTCTACTCGATGCAGGGAACGCTGTGGCGCCAGGCGATCGGCGACAGCACCGCGATCCAGCTCACCGATGGTCCGGGGTACGATTTCCAGCCCGACTGGTCGCCCGACGGCCGCCGCGTCGTGTTCGCGCGTTGGGCACACGAGACGGTCGAGCTCGCATCCCTCGACCTCACGAGCGGCGTCGTTACGACGCTCACGAGAAACGGCGGTGTCAACCTCGAGCCGCGCTGGTCCCCCGACGGAACGCGGCTGGCGTTCGTTTCTACGATGGCGAACGGTCGCTGGCACGTTTTCGTGGCACCCTTCGTCGGGGATTCGCTCGGGCGCGCCGTACGGCTCACGGTGGACTCGTCGAGCGGCCTGCCGCGACGCTACTACAGCCGCTGGGACGACTATCTCTCGCCCGCCTGGTCCCCGGACGGTCGCGAGCTGATCCTCGTCTCGAACCGTGGCCACGTACACGGCTCGGGCGGTATCTGGCGCATGCCCGCCGAATCGGGCGCCGTGATGCGGGAGATCCGCTACGAGGAAACAAACTGGAAAGCCCGTCCCGACTGGTCGCCCGACGGCCATCGCGTCGTGTACAGCTCCTACCTCGGCCGCCAGTGGAATCAGCTGTGGGTCATGCCGGCGGACGGCGGTGATCCGGTGCAGCTCACCTACGGAGAGTTCGACGCCACGAGCCCGCGCTGGTCGCGCGACGGGCGGCGAGTTGTCTACGTCTCCAACGAGCACGGCAACACGGCGCTCCT
>DATFSB010000582.1:0-7853 GCA_035262825.1 Gemmatimonadales bacterium
CGCGAGCGCATCCTCGTCCTCGACGGCCAGACCAATCAGGCCCTCGCCTGCGTGCGATCGCTGGGGCGTGCCGGTTACGACGTCGTCGTCGCCGCGATGCGCCGCCGACCGCTCGGCGCGTGGTCACGGTTTAGCCGCGACCGCTTTCTCCTGCAGGGGGAGACCGTCGCGGCCTTCGCCGAACTGCGGCACTGGGCCCGGGACCGCGGCGTCAACGTCGTGCTGCCGTTGACCGAGCGGGCCTGCATTCTGTGCAACCACGAACGGGAACTCTGGGAGGCGGCGGGCATCACGGTGGGGAGTGCCCCCGACGAGCTGCTCCGCCTCGCGTTCGACAAGGCACAGACGGTCGAGATCGCCCGCGCGAGCGGCGTAGCGGTGCCGCCGACGCGCGCGCCCCGTTCCCTCGTCGAAGCGCACGCCGCCGCGCGCGAGATCGGCTTCCCCTGTGTAGTGAAATCGCGTTATTCAAACGCGTGGGACGGCGCGCGCTTTATGTCCGACCCCGGAACGACCTATGTGCGCGAGGCAGCGGAGCTCGATGCCGCGATCCAGCAACACCGTCAGGGCGATCACTGGCCGCTGATCCAGGGGTTCGTCCCCGGACAGGGGAAAGGCGTGTTCGCGCTGTTCGACGGCGGCCGCGCAGTGGCGTGGTTCGCGCATGAGCGGCTGCGCGACGTGCGGCCGTCGGGATCCGGCTCGAGCCTGCGACGCTCCGCCCCGCTCGACCCCCGCTTGCTCGGTCCCGCGGACCGGCTGCTCTCGGCGATGACCTGGCACGGCCCGGCGATGGTCGAATTCCGCGACGACGGCATCCACGATCCGGTCCTCATGGAAGTGAACGGCCGCTTCTGGGGCTCGTTGCAGCTCACCGTCTCGGCGGGCGCGGATTTCCCGCAGTGGTGGGTCGCGATCCTGCGAGGCCGCACCGTCGATCGCCGGACGGGTTACGCGACCGGCCTGACGGTGCGCTGGCTGTGGGGTGACGTCAAACGCTTCCTCTACATTCTGGCGGGCGCACCGCCCGGCTACCCGGGTCACTACCCGACCGTCGCGCAGGGCCTGCGCGAGCTGTTCGGCCGCCAACCGCCGGGGACACGATCCGAAACCTGGCAACCCGACGATCGCTGGCCCGCCGTGGGAGAATGGGTCCAGGGGATCGCCGAGCTCGTCGAGGGGCGGCGGGCTGCGCCGCGCCCCGCCGTGACGGCCCGCGGCTCGTCCACCCCGGTCACCGAGCCGGCAGTGACCAAACCCTGACGATGGACACTCCGATCCGCGTACTCATGATCACCGCCGGCTGGCCGCAACCGGGACAGCCGCAGACCACCCATTTCGTCAAGCGCCAGGCCGACTTTCTGCAGCGGGCCGGGGTGCAGGTCGACGTCTTTCACTTCCGCGGCGCCAAGCGGCCGTGGAACTACATGCGCGCCTGGCGCGACGTCCGGCCACGGATCGACCCGAACCGCGTCGACCTGGTGCACGCCCAGTTCGGCCAGAGTGGGATCCTCGCCCTCCCCAAGCGGCTGCCACTCGTCGTCACGCTACGCGGCAGCGATATTCTCGGCATCGTCGGATCCGGCGGGCGCTACACACTGGCGGGACGCGCGTCACAGGCGGTCACACGGTTTGCCGCGCGCCGCGCCGATGCCGTGGTCGTCGTGTCGGACCACATGAAGGCTTACTTCAAGACCGGCGCACCCGTCACCGTGCTCCCCTCGGGACTCGACTTCGAGCTGTTCCGCACCATGCCCCGCGACGAAGCGCGCGACCGGCTGGGCTGGCCACGTGAGAAACGCCTCGTGCTGTTCGCCGGAAACCCCGACCAGCCGCGCAAGCGCTACGGCCTGGCCCGCGCCGCCGTCGACCTCGTGAATCGGACGCTCCCGACCGAGCTGGTCGTCGCGTGGGGTGTCCGTCACGCGGATATCCCGTTGTACATGAACGCCTGCGACGCTTTCGTCTTCACCTCGATGCAGGAAGGCTCGCCCAACGTAGTGAAAGAGGCGCTCGCTTGCGATCTCCCGGTGGTCTCGGTTCCGATCGGCGACACGACGGAGCGGCTGCGCGGCATCGCCGGCTGCGAGCTCGTCGCCGACGAGCAGCCGGAAGCGATCGCGGCCGCGCTCGAGCGCGTGCTGCGACGCGGCGGGCGCGTGGCCGGCCGTGTGGCGGTGGCCCACCTCGCCGAGGAAGCGATCACTGCCCGGTTGATCGACGTCTACCGCAACGCCATGGCGCGCTACGCCGGGCGCGCCGCAGCCTCCCCCGGCGCCGGGGCCATGGCCCCGGCCGGCACCTCGGAGACGTGAGTCCCATGCCTCAGCAGCCGTCCGTCAGCATCGTCGTCCCCTGCCGCAACGAGGAGCGTTACATCGTCGAGTGCCTCGACTCGATCCTCGCGTGCGACTACCCGCACGATCGCCTCGAAGTCCTCGTCGTCGACGGGATGAGCGACGACGGTACACGCGCGATCCTGACGGAATACGCGACGCGGCATCCGGAAGTCCGCATGCTCGACAACCCCCGCCGCATTACCCCGGTCGCCCTGAACATCGCGATCCGGGCGGCTCGCGGAGACGTCATCGTCCGCATGGACGCCCACGTCGTGTATCCAACGAACTACGTTTCCCGCCTCGTCGCGGCGCTGGACGAATTCGGAGCCGACAACGCGGGCGCGGTCCTGAAGACGCTCCCGGCGAATCAAACGCCGATGGGACGGGCGATCGCGATCGGGATGTCGCATCCCTTCGGCGTCGGGACGTCGTATTTCCGGATCGGCACCGCGGAGCCTCGCTGGGTCGACACGATCGCCTTTTTCTGCATCAAGAAGAGCACATTCGACCGGGTGGGCCTGTTCGACGAGGAGCTGATTCGGCATCAGGACGGAGAATTCAACGCCCGGCTCATCAAAGCGGGCGGGAAGATCCTCCTGATTCCGGACGTAGTGTCGCATTACTACGCCCGTGCGACGCTGCACCAGGTGGGCCGGATGTTTTACCAGTACGGCTACTTCAAGCCGCTCGTGGCGAAGAAGCTGGGACGCTTCATGACGATCCGGCAGCTGATTCCGCCGGGATTCGTGCTCGGCCTCCTGACGACGGGAATCGCCGCACTGCTCTGGACACCGGCCGTCTACCTCTTCGGGCTCGTCGCCGGCAGCTATGCCGCTGTGGTGCTCGGCTCCGCGATTCACACTGCACTGAAGGAGGGTGCGGCGACAGGACTGGCATTCGTTACCGTCCTGCCTGTCATTCACGTGAGCTACGGCCTGGGGTTCTGGCGCCGCGTCATCGAGCTGCTGCTCCCCGCCCGCGCGCGGGGCTCCGAGCGCGCCGCCGAGCTGCCGCTGTCGCGCTGAGCATGGTTCGCATGGCGTCCCGCCCGGAGATCGCCAGCCTGATGTACCATGAGGTCACCGACGACGCGGCGACCACGGGGTTTCAGCGTCCCGGAGCGCTCGCGTACAAGCATTCGACCGCTGCGTTCACGGAACACCTGCGCCGCATCGATGCCGCCGCCGTGGTGAAGCCCGGACGGGTGGTCGACGTCGACTTCGCACAACCGGGACGCCACCTGCTGATCACGTTCGACGACGGAGGCAAAAGCGCGCTGTTCGCGGCGGACCTGCTCGCCCGGCACGGCTGGACAGGCCACTTCTTCATCGTTACGAGCCTCATCGGGAGCCGCACCTTTCTCAATGCGGAAGGCGTGCGGGCGTTGCGCAGCGGCGGGCACATCGTCGGCAGCCATTCGCACACGCACCCGATGATCTTTCGCTCGCAGGCGCCGGCGAAGATGGCGGAAGAATGGCGCACCAGCTGCGACATCCTGGGTCAGATCCTGGGTGAGCCGTGCGTCTCCGCCGCGGTCCCGGGCGGCGACATCTCGGAGGAAGTGTTGGAGTCGGCGAGCGGCGCCGGGCTCCGCTATCTGTTCACCTCGGAGCCGTGGCTCGTGCCGCGGCGCGTCGGTGAATGCTGGATTCTGGGACGTTACAGTGTGAAGATCACGACCTCACCCGCACGCATCGAATCGCTGGTGCGGTTCCAGAGCTGGACGCGGGCGCTGTGGCGCCGGCGGTTGAAAGTGTTGGCGACCCGGATCGCCCCACCGCTGTACCGCATGTATATCAGGGCTCGGTCGACCTAGAACATGCTCAATGTAGAGTGCCCAATGTAGAATGTGGAAGCATGGTGCCATTTCTACATTCATCATTGGACATTGGACATTCTACATTTGTATTTGTCTTCAGTGACAGCTATTCGTTCCGCTGTCGGTGAACGTCGACCCCGGCACGCCGATGAACTGCCAGCTGTAGCTCCCCGTCGTCAGCGTCAGCTTCAGAATGCCGAACGTGCGGCCCTCGCGCACTTCACTCGTCGGGAAGATGTTGGTCAGATCCCCGCCGCTCTCACCGCCCATCCCCGCGATGATGGTGCGAATACCGTTGACTGGATCGGGACTCCCGTCCGGCTTCATCGGCGCGAGACGCTCGTATACGTGGCGATGACCGTTGAGCACCAGGTCGACGCCCGCCGCGTACAGATCGTTCCACAGCGGCCGGGCGCTCGTGATCACGGCGCCGCTCGTGCCGGGCAACCCGCCGATCGACGAATACAGCGGATGATGCCAGTAGGCCAGCGTACACACGTTCGGATGCGCCGCGAGATCGGCCTTCAGCCACAGCTCCTGCGCTGAGCCGGCATCGGTGACGATGTTGCTGTTGAGCACGATCACGTGCCACGAGCCGAGATCGAAGCTGTAGTAGCCCTGTCCGGCCGTGCCCGCCGCGGCTCCGAAGTAAGCGAAGTAGGGAGCCGCCGTAGCCGAAACATCGTACTCGTGGTTCCCCGCCGAGGGATGCGTCCGTGCCTTGAACGCGCCCCAGGTGGGGTTGTAGCAGTTGTTGTAATCGTTCGACGATCCGTTGGGGTATGCGTTGTCCCCGAGCGTGAACACGGGAACGCTCGGGATGGCGTTGATCAACGCGGCCGTAGCGGCATCGTTGTCGTTGGCGCAGTCGGAAATGTCGCCCGCTCCGATGAATACGACCGAGGAGCCGACAGCCGCGACCGTGACGGACGCGGTCTGCGTCAGCGCCACGCCACCCGCCGTCGCCGACACCGTCACCGCGCCGGTGCTCGAGGCCTTCACCGACCCGGTCGCCACTCCGGTTGCGTCGGTGACCGCCGACGGCTGCGTCACCGTCACGCCGGAGCCCGTTGCGTCGAGGTGGACGGTGGCGCCGCTCACCGGATTGTCGAACTGGTCCTTGGCCGTCACCGCGATGGACGATGGGCTGTTCACGACAACCGTCGTCGGGTTCGCCTGAATCGTCGACTGGGTGCCGGAAATCGCACCCGGCGTAACCGTGATCGTCGGTTTCTGATTGATCACCACGCCGCTTGCCGTCGCCGTCACCGTCTTGATCCCCGCCGACGTCGAGCTGAGGGACCCTTGCGCCACCCCGCTCGCATTGGTCAACCCCGCCGGCTGAACGATCGAGTTGCTGCCGCTCGCGGTCAGCGTCACCGTCACTCCGGGCAGCGGCGTGCCGCTGCCGTCCTTCACCGTTACCGTGATGGTGGAAGACCCGACCCCCGCCACCAGGGAGCTCGGCGACACGGCGACGGTGGATTGCGACGCGGAGACCGCTCCCGTCGAGACGTTGAACGTCCCTGACACCGTGCCCGTGAGACCGGCCGAGGACGCGGCGAGAGTGTACCCGGTCGCCGACGTGCCCACGGTAAGGGTCGGGAATGCCGCGACCCCGTTGACCGCGGCGATCGGCCCGTTCCCGGTCAGGCTGGCCGGGTTCATGTTCAGGGCCAGGGTGACCGGATTCGTAGCGCTCGTCACGCGGTTGGCGAACCCGTCGCGGATCTCGACCTGCACGGTGGGTGACATCGCCACGCCGCCGATGGCGTTGGAGGGCTGAACAAAAAACGCCAGCCCTGCCGGCGCCGCCGCTTTGACGGTGATTGTGTCGACGCGGTCGATTCCCGTGCCGTCGATCGTCGCCGACACGATCTTGTCTTCCGCCGCCGTCGACCGCAGCGTCCCCTTCGCGATCCCGTTCCCGTCGGTCATCGTGGGCTGGGCAAACACGTTCGCGGACCCGGTCGAGCCAAGCACGACGGGCACGCCCGGAATCACGTTGCCCTGATCGTCCTTCGCCGTAACCGTAAAGGTGTCGACGCTGGTCCCCGTGCTCGCCGTAATCGTGTCCGCCGCCGCGACGATCGTGGACTGCGACACCGAGACTTCGCCCGGCACGACCGTCGCCGTCGCCGTCGCTGTCACCGGCAAGCCGTTGACCGTTGCGGATACGGTCTTCGTCCCGACCAGCGTCGAGGAGACCGTTCCCGTCGCCACACCCAAGGCATTGGTCGGACCGGCGGGCTGCACGACCGTGTTCCCGCCCCCGGTCGCGGCGAGGCCGACGGTCGCACCGCTGACCACGTTACCGAAGGCATCCTTCGCGGTGACGGTGATCGTCGACGTGAACCCGCCGTTGCTCGCCGCGATGCTCGTCGGGGCAGCGGCAATGATCGTCTGAGCGCCGGTCGCGGCAGCGGCGTTGACCGTCACAACCGGTTGCGCGGTGATCGCGACGCCATTGACCGCCGCCGAGATGGTCTTGTCCCCCGCGATCGTCGCGCTCAGCGAGCCGGTCGCCAGGCCAGCCGCATTGGTGGTGACGCCCGGTTGAACGAGCGTAAATCCGGTGCCCGTGGCCGCGAGCTGCACCGTCGCATTCGCGATCGGATTGCCGCCGGCATCCCGGGCCGTCACCGTGATGGTGGCGGCGCTCGAGCCGCTGCTCGCGGTGATCGGGGATGGCTGTGCCGTGACCGTCGTCTGGCTGGCCGACACCGGGCCCGGGTTGATATTGAACGCGACCGACTTCCCCGCCGTCATCCCCGTCGCCGTGGCGCTCAGTGCGTATCCGGAGCCCGACTTGTCGATCTGCAGGTCGTCGAACGTCGCCACGCCGGCCACCGCCGCCCTGGCCACTGCCCCCCCCAACGTCCCGCCCCCCGGATTGTCGGCGATAGCGAGAGTCACTGTCCCGGTAAAGCTCGTGTTGACGTTGCCGAACGGATCCTTCGCCGTGACTTCGACCGCCGGAGTGATCGTCGACCCGGCCACGGCCAGGCTCGGTTGCATCGTGAAGAACAGTGCACCGCCGCTCGCGGGCATGACTATGACGGTATCGATTTCCGCGAGAGACAGCGCTCCGGCCTTCGCCGAGACGACCTTTTGCTCCGAGACGGTCGAGCTCAGCGAGCCTTGCGCCACGCCGACCGCGTTGCTGGGGCCGATCGGTTGGGTCAGACTGTTGCCCAATCCCGTCGCTGCCAGGGTGACCACGACGCCCGGAACAGGGTTGCCGAACGTATCGCGCACCGTTGCGGTGATCGTGGTGGAACTGGAGCCCGAACTCGAAGTGATGGTCACGGGCGACGTGGCGAGAGTGGAAACCGTCGCAGACGGCGTCGCCGCACTGACGGTGAACCCCGTCGACATTGCGGCCGTCAGCGCGGCCGTCGTGGCAGTCAGCGTATAGCCGGCACCGGCCCGGTCGATCTGCAAGTTCGCGAAGGTCGCGCTGCCGTTCACCGCCAGCACCCGCGTCGTGCCGGACAGCGTCCCACCACCGGGATTGGTCCCGATGGCAACGAGGACGGAATCCGCGAAGGATGGCACGACGTTGCCGAATTGATCGGTCGCTTCCACCTGGATGGTAACGGAGCTGCCTGCGGTGACCGCTCCCGGCTGCACCGTGAACACCAGCGTCGCCGCCTGCGCCGGCCCGATCGTCAGCGGTGCGCTCGTCGCGCCGG
>DATFSB010000583.1:0-10097 GCA_035262825.1 Gemmatimonadales bacterium
CCGAAGCGCGCCAGCGCTCCGATTTGGGAGAGCCAGCGCGCCGCGACGCCGCCGATCTGAACGATCGGACCGGAGCTCACCGGCCGGTCACGAATTCTGCTCCCGCTTCAGGCCGTCCTGCGCTTCCGTGTACGCGGGGAAGACGGCGATAGCGCGGTTGTACATCTCGATCGCCTTGTCCTTCTGGCCGCGATCGTGATACAGCAGCGCCCGGCTGTAGTAGGTCAGCGCCTCGGTCGGCACCTGACGGCTCATGCGCTGCTCCGACACCTGCCGCGGCAGGGGCGGGAGGTTGAGATCCTTGTTCAAGGCCTGCGAGAGGTTGCGCACCAGGTCGAACAGGTGCTCGCGCTGCATCGTGACCTTTTCGGTCTTGATGATCTCGGAGGTCTCCACGTTCACGACCCGCACATCGACGCGGAAATCGCCGTACAGGTCGACGAAGCTGCCCATCACGGCGTAGCGCGCGCCCACGAGCTTGCCGATCTTGGCGGCGGTTTGATCGTCGACCCGGCCGGAGGCGCCGAGGTTCTGCTCGTCGACGAGCTTCTGGACGTTCTCGCGCTCCACCACGCGCAGCGCCGGATTCGCGCCCAGCTCCGAGATCAACATCCCGGCCATGCCGCGCTCCAGGGCGTCGTAATCCTCCTTCTGCGCCCCGTACGAACCACCGTTCGAGAACGCGAAGATGGCGATGCCGGGCCGCGTGTCATTGCCCTGCGCGACCAGCGCAGACACGCCGACCGACAGGCTCAGGCCGAGCAGAGTGATGACTGAACGCATCCGCATAGGTTCTGCACCTCGATCTAGAGAGACACTCGCATGCCTTCCTGTGCCACGACGACGTCGGCCGTCGCGCCCCGTTGCTGGGCCGCGCGGCGGGCCGCCGCATGCAACGCGTCCATCGCGCCATCGTCGTGCTCGGGCTCGTGGTGGAACAGGACCAGCTTCCGGGCTCCCGCTTCCACCGCGAGCTCCACCGCTTCCTCGTACGACGAATGTCCCCAGCCGCGGTGCGTATCCAACTCCGCCGGCGTGTACATCGCGTCGTGAATCAGCAAATCCACACCCTTCAGAAACTGCACCAGCTCGCCGCGCCAGTTCCCCGGCGTGCCGTAATTGCCGCCCGGGCCCAGCTCGTTATCCGTGACGTACGCCATGCTCTGCCCGCCGGCCTTCGGCTTGAGCCGGTAGGCCAGCGTCGTGCCGGGGTGGCGCAGCTGCATCGCCCGCGCCTGGAACGGCCCGACGGTGAATTCTACCCCCGGCCGCACCTCTTCGACCGACAACGTCGCCGAGACTGCCGTCAGCGGCACCGGGAACACTGCCGGATCCATTTGCAGGTGCAGGATCTCGTCCAGCGATGTCGTCCCCTGCTTCGATCCCCAGATGCGGACCGTGTTACCGGGGGCGAAGAACGGCTTGAAGTACGGCAACCCCTGGATGTGATCCCAGTGGGTGTGCGACAACAAGATCTCCGCCTTCACGGCACCGTTCTGCCGCTCGACGAGCGTCAGCCCGAGCCCGCGGATCCCGGTCCCGGCATCGAGAATCACGAGCTGCCCGCCGGGCCCTTCCACCGCCACGCAAGACGTATTCCCGCCGTAGCGCGCGGTGTAGGGCCCGGGGGTCGGGATCGAGCCTCGCGTCCCCCAGAATGTCACCGTGTAGGCTACGCGGTCGGGCATGCCCAATTGATCGCTAAGTTACGGAAAATCGGGGACGTAGAACAAGTTGCACGCTCACCGGTGGGGGGTGACCAGGCTCACCGGCCTACGACCGTCCGGCTGCGGATTCCAGCGCAGAACGGTCACGGATCACAATGTCGCGCCGCGACACCTCGATGTAGCCCTTATCCACCAGCTCCCGCATGGTGCGGCTCACCGTCTCGCGCGACGATCCGATCATCTGGGCGATGGTGTGGTGCGTGAGGCGGCGCGTGATGCGCTCGCCGCCGGCTTCGTCGGCGAGATCGAGTAGCAGCCGCGCCACTCGTCCGTTCACGTCGAGCAGCACGAGGCTGCCGACCTTCTCGTCGACCCGGCGCAGCCGGCGCGTCAGCTCGCGCAACATCGCCAGCGCGATCGCCGGCGTCTGCATCAGCAGGCCCTGGAAATCCTCGCGGCGCAGCACCAGCAACGTCGAGTCGCCCATGGCGATGACGTGCGCCGAGCGCGGCTCGTCGTCGATCAGCGCCATCTCGCCGAAAAAATCGCCTTCGCCGAGCACCGACAGGATCACCTCGCGGCCATCCTCGCCGATCAGCACGACTTTCACCTGTCCCTGTTTGACGACATACAGCGCGTCACCCGGGTCGTCCTCGAACAGGATCACCGAGTTTTTGGGATAGGCGCGCTCCCGCGCGACGTCCAGCACACGCTGGAGGTCGACCTGGGACAATTGGCTGAAGAGCGGAACCTTCTGCAGCGCGGCTTCTGCGGACACGCCGAGCTCCCCTCACCGGGCTCAAGATGTTGGGGGCAAGCTTATGATGCGGTGCCTTCGGTGTCAATTCGCCCTGGTCAGGTCGGAGAGACTCAAGTTGCTGTATCGGCTCGACTTCCCGCCATTGAGAGGAGTCGGCGGCGTTCCGACCAGAGGTATCCCGCCGCGAGGAGAAACAGGGCGAACGGCCATCCCAGCGGGACCGGGCGCGGGGGAACGCCGAGCCGTGACGTGGTGGCGCGCGCGCCTCCATCCGCCGCGACGCCGGCCTGAAGGCTCGCGGCGACGCGCTGCCCGGCTCGCACTCCGATCCAGCTGCCCGCTCGCTCGACGTAGATGGCCGGACTTCCGTCGCCCGCGAGCTGGTACCAGCCGGGAGCTAGGGGCCAATAGATCCCACGCCACCGCCCAGACGCAGCGAGCGCCAGAAATACAGTGTCGACCGTTCCCGCGGGAGTGGTCACAAGAATGGTGGTGAGCGGGAGCTCGGTCGCGGCCTCGAGTGCCACCGGCCGGCCGACGATCCAGGGCCCCGGTGTAGCGATCGACCAGCGCGGAGCGTCGCGGCTGGGACGCGCCGTGGCCGCGAGCAACCGCGACCAGTATGTGGCGTAGGTGTCGGCGAGGCCGGAGCGGCGCCACCGCGCCGTCCCGGTGATGAGGCTGAGGGTCACGCGTCCCGCGCCGCGCGGGGCCACCTGGGCGAGCGCGTGGCCAAAGCCGTCGTCGATCAGCGTTTCGGTTCCGAAGCGATCGACGAGGGCGTACGGCTCCGCCGCGACTGCCGGAGCGGCTGGTTCTCGCGCGCTGCGATCGTGCCACACGGGCCGCACCAGCCGCTCCTCGAGATCGCCGCGGCGTTGCAGCGTGAAGTCGAGGAAGTAGTCGGTGCGGACGGTATCGGGAACGAGCAGGATGCCAAGTCCGTCGACGTCGACCGCTCGCTGCACCACCGCACGTTCCTGGGCGCCGAGTCCGGCGAGGGTGCGGCCGTCGATCATCAGGATGTCGAACTGCGAGAGCAGCGGCCCGGTGAGCACGTCGAGCGCGGTGCTGGTGAGATTGACGAACTCGCGATGCACCCGGTCGCGGCTCACCGTGGAGCGCACGGCGACGACTCCGCGGCGTCGCGCCAGCCAGTCCCGCAACAGCGTGGTCTCCGGCCGCGGCGTGCTCTCGAGCACCAGCACCCGCCAGACGGGAGGTGCCGCGACGTCGACGCCGAGCGTCTCCGCGATCGCCGTCCCGCGCACGCGTACGGCGTACAGCCTGCGGCCCTCCGCACGCGGCTGGGCGTCCAGATGAAAGACGCCGGTCGAGTCGACGATGCTGGTGTCGACGATCCCCGTGGGATCGACGAGCTCGACGTGTGATCCCGGGCGAGCCGACAGCATGCCGTCGACAGTGACCCGTTCACCCAGCACGATCTGTGCGGGCCAGCGCACCCGGGTAAGCCCTGAGGGCAGCGGCGCCGCGTGGACAGTGACCGGGATCGATTCCAGTCGCACCCACTCGTCGGCGTCGAGCCCCCAGCCGACGACATGCAGACGGCGCATGCCTGCGCGATGGTCGAGCGCGTCGGCCAGACTCGTGAATACCGGCGCCCCCCCAAGAGAATCAGCGACTCGCTCGGCGCTCCCCTGATCGGCCCCCGGCGTAATGAGGACCGCGTCCTGGGCGGTCGCGCCGACACGCCAGCTCGGGCGCATGCCGATGACGAGGAGGGCGACGAGCGCCGTCACAGAGGCCGCGATCCGCAGCGGTTTCATCTCACGGTCCCTGCCGCTCGCGCAGCAGGTCGAAGTAAGTGCGCGCGAGTCCGGCACCGCCGTGCGCGGCACCAGCGGACGGATCGGCGGCGGGAAGGGCGCGCAGCAGTCCCCGCTCGAGGCCTGCGAGACACTCGTAGCAGGGGCGGCCTCCCGAATCGGACAGCGCCGTCAGGAGGGAGCGCAGGTCGCGCAGCGTCTCGAGATGCTGCCCGGGTTGCGCGATGGCGAGCCCACCCAGCTCCCGACCGGCGCTCTGCAACAGGGCCACATCCGCCGCCGCGGCGCGCGCGCCGGCGCTGAGCCGTTGCACCACCGCCAACGCCAGGCGCAGCGCCGGCAGCGTGGTGGCCGGGGCGACGGCGCGCGCCGTCGAGGTGCTTCCGATGCCGCTGAGCGTGCCGGTGAGCCGGGTGCGGTCCGGCTCGAGCGGCGGGGGCTCGAACCCGACGCGCAGCACGTACACGCGCGCGGCCTCCTGGGCGGCCTTCAACAGCTCGAGCGCCCGGTATTCGAACGGCAGCGCCGCCGCCGGCTCGTCGATGCGCAGATGTCGCTCGGCGTCGAACATCTGGCTGATCGCCTGCTGCAGCTGGTCCTTCACCTGCCGTGCGAGGAGCGTCGTGTTCTCCTGGACGTCGTGCTCGTGTTCGATCGTCGGCTCGGTGCCTTGCTCGACCCGCTCCTGACCCGCGATTTCGGCGAAGCGGTCGCGCAGTGTTCCCTGATCGAACCCGATCGACTCCGAGCGGTTCTTGAATTCTTGCGGCGTGATGCGGGTCTCGTCGGCGAGCAGCTTTTCCGTGTCGATGATGATCTGGCGCTCACTGCGCAGGTACTCAGGGCTTCCGTTCACCGCCAGCCCGCTCACGTCCGCGACCGTCACCTGCGCGGTGTCGGTGAGGACGATGAAATAGGTATCCGAATGCGCTTCGTTGGGGTGCGGCGCGCGGTTGTCGCTCGCGACGACGTGGAAGTACAGCTCGTCACCTGGGGCGAGGCCGAGCGCATGGAGGTCGAGGGTCCGCCGCAGCAGCAGGCCGTGCGCCGCAGGTCGGGGGGCGCTGGATTCGAAGTTCAACGTCAGCTCGCGAAATTTCACCGCTTCGCCGGCGCCCGTGGTGACGGTGGCGACGAGATGTGCTGCGGCGACGGCGTAGTCGTCGGCTGCCAGCACCTCTATGGGGACGGTGAGCGGGGCGCCGTACGCGATTTCCGTGCGCGGCTCGGGGCGCACGACGGTGAGCGTGGGTGGCTCGTCGGGAATGACGGTCACCCGATGAAAATCGGAAGCGGCGGCCGCGCCGCGGTCTTGGACAACAGCCTGATACAGCAGCGAATGGACGGGGACAGCCCGCGCCTCGCACTCGCCCTGCCCGTGCGGCGCACAGCGGACCGTATCGCCTTCTGTGGTGAGGAGAAAGACGCTCTGCGCCGGGCGATCGGTGCGCACTCTCCACGTCATCTGGCCGTCCTGCTCGACATCCAAGTCCCAGTCGTGCGTCGAGCGCTCGCGGTGGCGCGTGTAATTGGGCGGCCGGACCACCACATCCACGCCGGTGATGCGCGGCGGCCCTCCCGCCAGCGCGCCAGGGCTCGAGCCGGTCGTCCCCGGTCGAGGAATGCCGGCGCGAACCGGATTCCACCACAGCCCGAGTGCGGCGACGAGGGAAACAGCAGCGCCGTACCAGACCGCCGCCTTGAGCGCCCGGGCGGGAAGGGCAGGCAGCTCGGTCAAGCGTCCCAGTCGGGCTTCGACCCGGGCGCGCTGCAGCCGCTCGAGGGGCGAGAGCTCGTCGAGCGGGACGGCGAGGAGATCGGCACTCTCCTCGACCGCCGGGAGCGTTCGGTTGAGATGGCGCGCCAGCACGGCCGCATCGACCCGCGGCCGGCTCCAGTGCGCGACCACAAGCACCAGGGCGGCCACCACGAGCGCTGGAAGAGCGGGTGTCAGGGCGAGCCCGCGCGCGGCTACGACCGCGGTAAGCACAGCAGTGGCGGCCGCCACGACCGCCGCCGCCGCCGTCCAGCGGAAGTGCCAGCGCCGTACCAGCTGCTCGAGTAGCGTCACCGGACGGTACTCCGCATCACGATGCGCCGCTCCAGGAGGAACAGCCCCACGGCGATCAGCCAGAGCGGGAGGAACAGAGAACGGGCTCCGGCAGCCGCGCTCGGCGCGGACCGATGTTGATCGTACGCCGGCAGGATCTGGCTCAGGGCGATCGGCCGGTCATCGCGCTCGATGCGGGTCGAATCAGGTCCAATCCACAGGCGCGCCACGGCCTCCGGAAATCGGGGATCGAGAACGAGACCGCTCCAGGTCGGCGAGAACCGGCTGTGGAAGCGGTAGCGCAGGCCGCGACCCTCCCGCGTGACGGTGAGCAGCGGGTCGCCGGCGGCGTCGGTCCAGACGGGAGCGTGGTCCGGCTCGAAGGCGGCGCGCGACATTGACGGTTGTGTCCCTCCCACGTCCGTGAGCACCGTGGCACCGTCGTGCAGTCGGCGCGTGACGACATCGGGGAGCGCCTGCTCCGAGAGCCAGACGATCCAGTCGGCGAGGCGGACGCTGTTTTCGTCCAGGGCCGCCGCGGCGCGCGTCGACACGATGGCAGGAATCCCCGACAGCGTCCCAGCCGCCCGGACGGCGGCGGCGACATAGCGCGCATCGTCCGAGCGGGCAGCATCGGCGAACACCACGACGCTGCGGCCGCGGGGCAAGGGCGTAGCAGGGTTCTCGGTGCGCGCCGAGGCGCGCGGATGCCACACGACGGGAGCCCGAAGCTCGGGTCGAGTGCCGCGCGTGCCGCTGAGCAGCGGCGCCGCGTACACCTCGAAATGCGTACCTGGCGGTGCTGCGTGGTCGGCGATCGTGAGGCCGAGCCAGAGATCGCTCGGGTCGAGCGGGCGCACCGTTCTACCGGCCCGCTCGAGCGAGTCGACGAGTGCAGCGCGAGCGACGACGTCGGTCGCAACGAGTGTCCAGGTTGGCGCGGTTGCTCGGCGTGGCAGCCAGGTGGGCTGCGCCAGTGCCAGCACGAGCGTGGCGAGCAGCGCGCAGCGCAGCGCGAGGAGCCAGGGGTCATGCAGGCGGGGCCGTCGCGCCATCGGGGGCGGGGATCCGCTCAGCAGACGCACGCTGCCGACGCGCACCGCAGGGCCGGTGCGTCGACTCCACAGGTGGAGGGCGACCGGGACCGCGAGCGATGCCAGCCCGGCGAGCCAGAGCGGAGCCAGGAAACCGACGATGGTCAGGCCACCCGCGCTCTGCCCGTCAAATAGCGGCGCAGCGCCTCGTCGAGCGGCTGGTCCAGAGGAAAGCGGGCGTAGTCGGCTGGCAGCTCCTGCAGGGTGTGCTGCAGGTCGCGCAGCTCACGCTCGAGCGCCGCGAGGTACGGACCACGCGCGGCGCTGGTATCGACCTCGACGCGCCGGCCCGTCTCCAGCTCCTCGAACGACACCGTGCCCTGATAGGGGAATTCCAGCTCGGCGCGCCCGATGAGGTGCAGCACCAACACCTCGTGGCGCAAGGCGACGAGCTTGGCGGCGACGGTGCGGATTTCCTGCGCGCGCTCGTGCAAGTCGGTGATCACCACGGCGAGGCCGCGAGGCGCGCTGGTCGTGAAGATTCCTTCCATCCGCTCCCACGCGGGCCAGGCGCCGCGTGGCTGGAGCTGCTCGAGCAGGTGCAGCAGGCGATGCAGATGCTGCTGCCCGCGGCCCGGCTGGAGCAGCCGCAGCTCGGCATCGGTCAGGGCGGTCAGCGCGACGGCGTCTCCCTGGCGCTGTGCCAGCACGGCGAGCGCCGCGGCGGTCAGGCGGGCGTAGTCGAACTTGCTGAGTCCACCCTCTTCGTGCGCCATCGATTCGCTGGCGTCGAGAATGAGGCGGACGGTGATACTGGTGTCGGACTCGGCGTCGCGCAGGAAGTAGCGGTCGGAGCGGGCGAACAGCTTCCAGTCGACGCGACGCAGGTCGTCGCCCGGCTGGTAGCTGCGGTACTGGCTGAATTCGAGTCCCGCGCCGGGGATGCGGCTGTGATGCACACCGTACATGAATCCGTCGACCACCGTGCGGGCGGCGAGCATGAGGTCGCCCAGGGCGGCGAGGACTTTCGGGTCGATGAAGCGGTAGGAGGCTTGACCTACGATAGAGGGCTCCGAGGCTCAGAGACCTCCACCAGCAGCCGGTCGGTCACCTGATCGGCGTCGATTCCCTCCGCCTCGGCGCGAAAGTTCACCAGCACGCGGTGGCGCAACACCGGCGCCGCCACGGCGCGCACGTCCTCGAGCGTGACGGCGAAGCGATTGTGCAGCAGCGCCCGCGCTTTTCCGGCGAGCACCAGCGACTGCCCGGCGCGCGGGCCCGCACCCCAGCGGGTCCACTCTTTCACGAAGGGGACCGGCGTCTGATCGGGCCGCGTGGCGCGTACCAGGCGGGTGACGTACTCGAACAGATCGTCGGAGATCCGCACCTCGCGGGTGAGCGCCTGCGTGCGCACCAGATCCTCTCCCGTGAGGACGGGGCGGGCGGACGGAGTCGTACGGCCGGTAGTCCGCCGCAGGATCTCGAGCTCTTCGGCGGCGTCGGGATAACCGATGCGGATGTAGAGGAGGAAGCGGTCGAGCTGCGCCTCGGGCAGTGGATACGTGCCGGTCTGCTCGATCGGGTTCTGGGTGGCGAGCACGAAGAACGGGCGATCGAGGGGATACGTCGTGCCGGCGTAGGTGACGGCGTACTCCTGCATCGCCTCGAGCAGCGCCGCCTGCGTTTTCGGCGGCGTGCGATTGATTTCGTCGGCGAGCACGATGTTCGCGAACACGGGACCGCGCACGAACTTAAAGAAGCGGCGGCCGGTGGCGTGTTCCTCTTCCAGAATTTCGGTGCCGACGATGTCGGTCGGCATGAGGTCGGGCGTGAACTGGATGCGCCGGAAGGACAGCTCCACGGCGTCGGCGAGGGTGCGAATCATCAACGTCTTGGCGAGCCCCGGGACGCCTTCGAGCAGGCTGTGGCCGCCCGCCAGGAAGGTGACGAGCAGCTCCTCGATTGCCCGCTCCTGGCCGACGATCACGCGCGCCACCTCGCGGCGCAGCGTCTCGAGCCGCGCGAGCAGCGCGGCGACGTCGGCTTCGCCCAGCGCGGCGGTCGTCGTCATCTCAGGCCGCGCCCCCGCCCGTCAACGCGTACATCACGATGTTGACGCCGAACTTGGTGTTGTCCTCGGCGAGGAAGCGCTTGTTGCGGAAGTCGTAGTCCCACTCGCAGCCGTAGTCCTTGTTGCTGTAGAGGATGGCCAGCCGTCCGTCGAGCACGACGCCTTTCAGGTAGTCGTGCACCAAGTCGTCGCCCCAGCCGTTGAGCTCGAGCGACGTAGTGGGCGGACCATCGGGGAACGTGAAGAACGCGTGATAGAGCGCGTGGTGTTTGGGAAGCTTGACCAACGCCTGCAATCCGAAAAGCGCGGCGATCTGGGCTTCGAAGGACTTGGCGAACAGGCCGTCGATGTCGTGATTGCAGTCGTCGACGAATATGAACCCGCCGTTCTCGACGTAACGCTGGAACACGCTCCGCTCCGGTGTGGTGAACTGCACCAGACGATGGCCGGCCATGTAGCAGAACGGGGCATCGAACACCGCGGGGCTCGACAGCGGGACGACCCGCTCCCGGGTGGTGACGTCGACCGTCGTGTACTCGATCAGGGAGTTGAGCAGGTTCGCCGGCATGCGCTGGTCGACGTCCCAGTCGCCCGAGGCATACTGCAAGCGGGTGAAGGTGAAGTCGGCGCGGCGGCGGCCCAGGGCGAGCGCCCGCGCCTCGGCCCAGGGGGCGAGGGAGATGCCGGCGAGGGTACCGAGAAAGCGGGCGCGGTCCATGAATGAAGAA
>DATFSB010000584.1:0-2277 GCA_035262825.1 Gemmatimonadales bacterium
CTACGCATCGCAGCAGTTTCCCGGTCAGCCGGTCGACGCGATCGTCGGCGGCCTCCACCTCTTTCCCGCCTCGGACGAGCAGTTGAACTGGACCGCCGACAAGCTGAAGGAGCACAAGGTGGCGAGCTTGATGGGCGCTCATTGCACCGGGATCGAGGCGGTCTACCGCATGCGCGAGCGCGCCAGATTGACGCGCGCGACCGCGGTGGTCGGGACGGTGGGATCGACCTACGTGCTGGGCGAGGGTCTCCATCCGGGGATGCTGGCGAAGTAATTGGCTGTCCGTCCCGAAAACCCCGATGGCGAATATCCTTGTCGCCTCCCGTCAATCGCGCTCTTGGCGCTAATGGCCACGGAGGACGCTCGGCGACACGCCCTGATGCCGTTTGAAGGCGATACTGAAGTGGGCGACGTCAGAATAGCCGATGCGGGCGCCAATCTCTTTGATCGACAAGCGAGTGTCGAGCAAGAGGGTGCGCGCTATCTCGTGCCGTTGCGCCAGCACGAAGGCGCGAATGCTCCTGCCGAACACCGCCTTGAAGTCACGCTTCAGTCGAAAGGTGTTGGTGCCGACAACATGAGCGAGCTCGTCGATAGTCGGCGGGGTCTGTAACTGCGCCAGCAGGCGATCGCGGGCGTCCATCATCCGGTCGACATCGGGTGCGGTCGCGGGCGGCAGCTCGGGTACGGGACCGAGCTGGTGAATCAGCAGCTCCAGCACCTTCGCCTCGACATAGAGCTCGCGTAGCGGTCCGTGACGATGGCTGTTCATGAGCGCGTCGATGATCGCGAGGAGCGTAGGAGTCGGCAGCGCCGTCCGCCGGCTGAGGACGAAGGCTGCGCCGCGCTCGACCCGGTCGGCAACATTCTCCAGCAGCTCGGGATATCGCCGCGCCCACCGACGTAGCGCGGCAATCGGGAAGTTGACGAGGAACACTTCGCAGTCGCGCCGGATCGCCAGGCCGGTACGCGTCGCCGGCGTGTAGACGACGTCGACAGCGGGCGGCTCGTCGGAGAGGGGTCCGGCCACGCCGTCGGTCCGCGTGACGGTGTGGCCACGTAGACCGACGTGCACGAACAGCTGTGGCGACTCCTGCTCGCAGTAGACGATCACCGGACGCGGCACCTGGTACCGCGCGCGAAAGAGACTAATCCCCTCCAGCTCGACCACATGTGCCTCACCGCGAAACAGCGGATGCACGGTGTCCACGCGGAACTCTCGGATCTGCTCCTGGGAGGGCACCGGTGCGAGTGTCACAAACGATTCGAGTTGAGTGTCACCGAGAAGGAGAGGCATGCGCTGCTTACTCCTTTTCGCCAGCACAACGGACGACGCCGGCCACGCGTTGCTCATTCCCATCGGATGCGGCTTGAGCGCTACTCGACTGGGAATGGTTGCGCGAGCGGGAGTATTCGTTGCGAGCTTCGGCACTCGCGGACGATAGCTGCTGTAACCGGAGTAGATTCTTCCAATCTCGAATTCGATCAACCCTGGTCGACCCGAGACGACTTTCGATTGTGTATTCACGAACGCAGAGACCCAAGCCTATTCCCGGACGAATGAGAAGAATGCCAGTCATCACCATCACGGGTGCATCAGGACTCACCAAGGATACAAAGAAGCGGCTGATCGAGGGAACCCTGTACGTCCTCACCGAGGCGTATCACAAGGTGGAGGACTTTGCGAGCAACGGGTTCATTCAGACCGAAAACCCGGACATGGCCCCGTTCGCGGCGGCTCTGCAATGAAACCCTTCCGCATTGATATCCCGCAGGCCCAGCTAGACGACCTCCATCGCCGGCTGGCCCACACCCGTTGGCCGGATGAGCTCCCCGCTGTCGGCTGGAGCCGAGGCGTGCCGTTAACTTACCTCAAGGAGCTGGCCGAGTACTGGCGGATCAGTTATGACTGGCGCGCGGCCGAAGCGCGATTGAACCGGTTTTCCCAGTTCACCACCCTGATCGACGGCGCGAACGTGCACTTCCTGCATGTGCGCTCGCCCGAGCCCGACGCGCTGCCGCTGCTGCTGACCCACGGCTGGCCCGGTTCAGTGGCGGAGTTCCTCGATGTCATCGGGCCGCTGACCGACCCCCGCGCACACGGCGCGGATGGGGCCGATGCGTTCCACCTGGTCATCCCGTCCATTCCCGGTTACGGCTTCTCAGGCCCCACCCGCGAGACTGGCTGGAATTTCTCCCGGATCGCCAACGCCTGGGCCGAGCTGATGAAGCGCCTCGGCTACGAGCGCTACGCCGCACAGGGCGGGGACATCGGCG
>DATFSB010000585.1:0-2499 GCA_035262825.1 Gemmatimonadales bacterium
AATCTCGTCGGTCGGCGTGACGGTGCACGACAACATGGGGAACGTCGCCACGTCGTTCAGCGGCAGTGTGTGCCTCGCGATCACGAACGGCACCGGTTCGGCGGGAGCGACGCTGGGCGGAACGACGTGCGTCAACGCCGCTGCCGGTATCGCGACGTTTGCGACGCTCACCATCGCCAGGGCGGGCAGCGGCTACACGCTGTCGGCGACGGCGTCGAGCCTGACCGGGGCGACGACGGGACCGTTCGACATAACCGCAGGCGCGGCGTCCGAGCTGGTCTACATGACGGCGCCCAGCTCGTCGTTCGCCGGTTCAGCGATCACGCCGGCGGTGGAGGTGGCCGCCGAGGATGGTCATGGCAACGTCGTCACGAGCTTCAGCGGTAACATCGCGATCGGGATCGGCGCGAACCCGGGAGGCTCTACGCTCTCGGGAGCCACCACGGCGGCGGCTGCGGCCGGGATCGCGACCTTCCCCAGCCTGAGTCTCGACAAGGCCGCTAACGGATACACGCTCGCCGCCAGCGCATCGGGGTTGACCGGGAGCACCAGCGGGACGTTCAACATCCTCTCGGGCACGGGCGCGCAGCTGGTGTTCGTGACCGAGCCGCCGGGGTCGATGGCCGCAGGCGCGTCCCTGGCACCCGCGATCCAGGTCGCGGTGCACGACAACCTGGGCAACACCGCCACGGACTTCAACGGTCCGATCACGATCACCATCGCGAACAACCCCTCGAGCGGCACTCTCTCCGGCACGCTGACCGTGAATGCCGTGGCGGGAGTCGCGACGTTCGGAGATCTGAAGCTCGACAAGATCGGCCTCGGCTACACGCTGTCGGCGGCGGCATCGGTGCTCACACCCGCGACCAGTACAGCGTTCGATATCGTCGCCGGTCCGGCAAGCAAGCTCGCCTACACGCAGGAGCCGACCAGCGCCTCGGCAGGCGCCGCCATCGCGCCTGCGATCAAGGTGCAGGCGCTGGACGCTGGTGGAAACCCGGTGGCGGGCTTCACCGGACTCGTGACGATCACGCTCACTTCCGGAACGGGGAATCCGGCCGCGGTGCTATCGGGAACCAGCGCCGTGAGCGCCGTCGCGGGTGTCGCGACGTTCTCCGGTCTCAGTATCGACAAGGTCGGGACCGGGTATACGCTCGACGCTGCCTCGACGGGATTGACGGGCGCCGGCAGTGCCGCGTTCGACATCGCGGCGGGCGCCGCGTCGCAGCTCGTGTTCACCCAGCAGCCGACGACCGTCGCGGGTGGCGGGACGATGGCTCCGGCCGTCAGCGTCACCGCGCTCGACGCACAGCAGAACATCGCCACGGGCTTCGCGGGCAACGTCACGATCGCGATCACCGGTGGGACGGGGACTGGCGGCGCCAGTCTCTCAGGTACCCTCAGCGTCGGAGCCGTGGCCGGCGTCGCCAGCTTCTCCACGCTCAGCATCGACAAGGCCGGCACTGGCTACACGTTCACCGCGAGCTCCGGCGCGCTCACCAGCGCGACCAGCAACGGCTTCGACGTAGTGATCGGGACCGCCACCCACCTGGTCTTTTCCGTCCAGCCGTCGAACACGATCACCGGCGGTACGATGACGCCAGGTGTGGAGATCACCGCGCAGGATGCGGGCAACAACACCGTGGTGTCGTTCACCGGCGACGTGACGATGGCCATCGGCACCAACCCGTCGGGTGGTACACTCGGGGGGACGACGACCGTCGCTGCGGTGGCGGGCGTCGCGACGTTCTCGACGCTGAACCTGGACAAGAGCGGCACCGGCTACACCCTCGCGGCCTCGGCGACAGGGATGACGGGCGCGACCAGCACGCCGTTCAATGTGGCAGCGGGAGCGGCGAAGACACTGATCTTCAGCGTGCAGCCGACCAGCGGCCCGGCGGGGGTGGCCATCACACCAGCCGTCCAGGTCACCGCGTACGATTCGCTCAATAACGTCGCTACGGGTTTCACCGGAAATATCGCGATGGCCGTCGGCACGAACCCGTCCTCCGGGATCCTCTCGGGGACGACGAGCGTCGCAGCCGTCGCCGGGGTGGCCAGCTTCTCCAACCTCAAGATCGACAAGATGGGCTCGGGCTATACGTTGATCGCCAGCTCGAGTGGATTGTCGAGTGCGCAGAGCGCGCCGTTCGACATCCTGGTCGGCCTGGCGTCGAAGCTCGCGGTGACGGTGCAGCCGAAGAACACCGTGGGCGGCGTCCCGTTCACCCCGGCGATCCAGATCACGGCCCAGGATGCGGCCGGGAACCTGGTCCCGACGTTCGTCGGAAGCGTCACGCTGGCGATCAAGTCGGGAACCGGAACGAGCGGTGCGACGCTGCGCGGCACGACCACGGTCGGCGCGGTCGCCGGGGTGGCCACGTTCTCGACCGTCAACATCGACAAGACGGGTAGCGGGTACGTGCTCAACGCGAGCTCCACCGGCCTGACCGGCGCATCGAGCACCACCTTCAACATCACGGCCGGTCCGGCGGTGGC
>DATFSB010000586.1:0-2995 GCA_035262825.1 Gemmatimonadales bacterium
CCCTGGGGCGCGACGGAAGCCCACAACACCCACCTCCCCTACGGCACCGACACCATCGAAACCGAAGCGATCGCTGCCCGCGCGGCGCAGCTGGCCTGGGAGAAGGGAGCGAAGGTCGCCGTGCTCCCCGCGATGCCGTTCGGCGTGCAGGCCGGACAGCTCGACATCCCGTTCTGCCTCAACCTCAACCCCAGCACGCAGGCCCTCGTCCTCGGAGACCTGGTGCGATCGCTCGATGGACAGGGCGTGCCCAAGGTCCTGATTCTCAACGGGCACGGCGGCAACGATTTCCGGCAGATGGTGCGTGAGCTGCAGCCGCAGGTGAAGTGCTTCCTCTGTACCATGAGCTGGTTCAAGCTCGTCGAGCCGAAGCATTACTTCACCGATACCGGGGACCACGGCGGCGAGCTCGAGACGAGTGTGATGCTGAGCGTCGCTCCCGGTCTCGTCCGCCCGCTGAGCCAAGCCGGACCGGGGGCGGCGCGTCCCTGGAGGCTCGAGGGCCTGCGGGACGGATCGGCGTGGGCGCCGCGCCGCTGGACGGCGGTCACCGACGATACCGGTGTGGGAGACCCCCGTGCAGCCACCAAGGAGAAAGGGGACCGCTACCTCGCGGCGGTCGTGGAACGAATCGCCGCGTTTCTCGTAGAGCTGGCAGCGGCCGACACCAACAACCTCTACCAACAGTCGCCATGAACGAGAACGATAAACGGCCGATCGTCACGATCGCGCTCATGGCCGCGCTCGCAGACGGCGCGGCGACACCGGAAGAAGAAGCCCAGCTGCGCGAGGCGACCAACCGCCTCGGCATCAGGGACGCGGATGGCCTGACGCAGGCGGCCCGCACCGGACACCTGGGGCTCAGCGAGGTCGTCAAATCGTTGTCCGATGATGCCGCGCGGGCGTATGCCTACGAGCTGGCGCTCGTCGTCTGCAACGCCGGCGGCCCGGCCAATGCCAAGGAACAGGCGTTCTTGAATGAGCTGCGCGGCGCACTGGGACTTGGCGTAACCGCGGTGGCGCAGCTCGAAAAGGATGCCGTGGCCCTCGCGAGCGCGGGCCCGGCGACGAGTGGATCGAGCACCTCTGGAACGCCCGATGCCGACCTCGAGCAGATGATCCTGCAGCAGGCGATGCTCGCCGGCGCCGTGGAGCTGCTCCCAGATCGATTGGCGAACCTCGTGATCCTGCCGCTGCAGCTGCGGCTCGTCTATCAGATCGGACGCAAGTACGGCCAGCAGCTCGACGCCAATCAGATCAAGGATCTCGCGGGAACCCTGGGCATCGGTGCCGCGGCGCAGGCGCTCGAGGGCGTCGTGAGCAAGCTGGTGCGCGGCGTCGCGGGAGGACTGCTCGGCGGGATCATCGGCGGCGCGGGCGGAATCGCCGCCGGCGCCGCGGTCACATTCTCAGCGACGTATGCGCTGGGCCACGTGGCGCAGCGCTACTACGCGCAGAACCGCACGCTCAGCGCCGCCGATCTGCGGGAGCTGTTTCAGAAGTTCCAGGAAGACGCCCGCGGCATCTTCCCGCGAGTCCAGAACGAGATCCAGTCACGCGCCAAGACCCTGAATCTGCCCAACTTGCTAGCCGCCATCCGGGGGCAGTCGCCAGCGTGAAACCGCCACCGACCGCGCCTCGTAGGGTGGTGCGCTGTCCTCACTCTTTCGGGAGTTCGCTGTGTTGAGACCCGTGCTCGGCTTCGCCGCTCTTGGCTTCGTCGGGATCCTGCTGCTGCCGGTATTCGGCGCGCTGGTCGGCGTGGTGTTCTTCCTGCTCAAGATCGCGCTGGTGATCTTCGCGATCTGGTTCCTGATGCGGCTGTTCCGCAACAAGAACAAGAGCGACGAGGCGGCGGCGGACTAACTCATAGAAGCGTGAGCGGTGAGCAGTGAGCGGTGATTCAGTGTTAGCCCCGCTTACCGCTCACCGCTCACGCCTTTTGCGGTCACCAGATCTGCGGCACCAGGTTTGGGGAGCGGACCATCGGGTCGCCGGGCTTGCATCCAAACGCCTTGGCGAACTCGGGAGAATCGGACAGCGGCCCGTTCACCCGCCAGCGTTCCGGCGCGTGCGGATCGACGGTGACGCGGGTGCGGAGCAGGGCGTCGCGGTCGTGCACCCGCCAGCTCTGCGCATAGCCCAGGAAATAGCGCTGCTCGGGCGTGTACCCATCGATCAGCTTGGGGCGCCCGTTTCGAGCGAGGGCGCGCTGCAGCGCGTCGTACCCCGTGAGAATCCCGCCGAAGTCCCCGATGTTCTCTCCCAGTGTGAGCCGGCCGTTCACGTGGAAAGTGTCGACCTGGATGTAGCTGTCGAACTGCGCCACCATGCGGTCGGCCTGGGTCGTGAAGTGCGCCGAGTCGGCAGCGGTCCACCAGTCGCGCAGGTTTCCGTGGGCGTCGTAGTGCCGCCCCTCATCGTCGAAGCCATGGGTCAGCTCGTGGCCGGCCCAGCTCCCGCCCAGCGATCCGTAGTTGGCGCCGTCGTCGGCCTTGGGGTCGAAGGTTTGCGGCACGAGCGCGCCGGCGGGGAAGACCATCTCGTTGCGTTCCGGATCGTAGTAGGCGTTGACGGTGGGAACGGTGATCCCCCATTCGGTCGTGTCGACCGGAGCACCAGGACGGTTCACCGTGCGCTGCCATTCGAAGGCGTTGGCGCGGGCCACGTTCAACACGAACGGCCCGTCGCTCGCTTCGAGTCTGGTGTAGTCGCGCCAGCGATCGGGATACCCGACCTTCTCCCCCATCTTGCTGAGCTTGTCGAGCGCCTGGGTCCGGGTGGAATCGGACATCCAGGTGAGCCGGCGCAGCCGCGCCGCGAATGCCACCCGGATGTCGTCGATCACTGCTTTCGCACGGGAGCGGGCCGCGGGCGGAAACGTCTTGGCGACGTACGCCTCTCCCAACGCCTCACCCAGATCCCCGTCGGTCTCGCGCAGGCAGCGCTTCCAGCGCGGCAGCAGCTCCTTGGCGCCCGTGAAGCGCGTGCTGAA
>DATFSB010000587.1:0-4023 GCA_035262825.1 Gemmatimonadales bacterium
GATCTCGAACGGCTGGCCTTTGTCGTCCTCGGTGATCGTCACGTACATCGTGCCGAGCGGGGTGTCGATGCGCCGCGTGGTGCCGCGCAGCAGGTCCGGGCGGCTGCGCTTGGTGCGCCGCTGCAGGTTCTCGCTTTCGACCTCGTGCAGCGCCACGCGAGTGCGCTCGAGCTCCGCTTCGAGCTCCGCCACGTGGCCCAGCGCCTCGGCGAGCTGGCGGGCGGGATCCGCGCCGCTCGCCGCGGCCGCGGGCGCCGTGCCCGACTGCTCCTGCACCTTCTTCGCCGTCGACCCGGTCGACAGCACCTGCATCTCGCGGGCGCCGTCGCGGTAGACGGTGACGCCTTTGCAGTCCAGCTCGAACGCCAGGCGGTAGATCTTCTCGACGTCTTCTTCGGTCGCCTCGTGCGGGAAGTTGCACGTCTTGGAAATGGCCGAGTCAGTGAACGCCTGGAACGCCGCCTGCATGCGGATGTGCCATTCCGGCGTCACGTCGTGCGCCGTGACGAACACGCGCTGCCACTTGGCCGGCACGGCGTCGAAGTGGATGTGGCCGCTCTCGGCGATGCGCTGCATCAGCGCCTCCGAATACCACCCTTCCTGCTTCGCGAGTGCGACGAACTCCTCGTTCACGTCGGGCATCAGCACGCCCGCCTGATTGCGCATGAAGGCGACCGCGAACAGCGGCTCGATACCCGAGCTGCACCCCGCGATGATCGAGATCGTTCCGGTGGGGGCGACGGTGGTGAGGTTGCAGTTGCGCAAGGAGCGCTCGGGGCGGATCCGCGCCCCCTTGGCGTCGCGGGCGCAGGTCGCGTCGGGACCCCAGATCGAGCGCGGCCACTCCGGGAACACGCCGCGCGTCTCGGACAGCTTTTCCGAGGCGACCTTCGACTCCTCGTCCACGAACTGCATGAGCTCGAGGCCGAGCTTCACGCCCTCGTCGGAGTTGTAGGGAATCCCCAGCTTCACGAGCAGGTCGGCCCACCCCATGATGCCGAGCCCGATGCGCCGGATCCGCTTCGCCAGATCGTCGATCTCGCCGAGCGGGTACTTGTTGGCATCGATCACATTGTCGAGGAAGTGGGTGCAGAGGTGCACCGCTGTGCGCAACCGGTCCCAGTCGACCTTGCCGTCTTTGACGAACAGTCCAACGTTGATCGAGCCCAGGTTGCAGACGTCGTAGGAGAGCAGCGGCTGCTCGCCGCAGGGATTCGTCGCCTCGTAGCTGCCCAGCGCCGGCACCGGGTTGTACTGGTTGGCGCGGTCGATGAAGAACACGCCCGGCTCGCCCGTCTTCCACGCGCCGTGCACGATCTTCCGGAATACTTCGCGCGCGTCGAGCTGGCCCACGGGCTGCTTGGTGCGCGGGTGGATCAGGTCGTAGGAGCGGCCCTCGGCGACCGCGTCCATGAACGCGTCGGTGACCGCCACCGAGATGTTGAAGTTCGTCACCTGGGTGAGGTCGTCCTTGCAGGTGATGAACTCGAGGATGTCGGGGTGGTCGACGCGCAGGATGCCCATGTTGGCGCCGCGCCGCGTGCCGCCCTGCTTCACCACGTCGGTGGACGCATCGTACAGCTTCATGAACGAGACGGGACCCGAGGCGACCCCCATGGTGGAGCGCACCACGTCGTTCTGGGGACGCAGCCGGCTGAACGCGAAGCCGGTGCCTCCGCCCGATTGGTGCACCAGCGCCATGGCGCGTAGCGTGTCGTAGATGCCGCTCTTGCCGTTGGACAGGGCGTCGTCCACCGGAAGCACGAAGCACGCCGACAGCTGGCCCAGCGGCCGGCCGGCGTTCATCAGGGTGGGCGAGTTGGGCATCCAGACGCGCGTCGCCATCAGGTCGAAGAACGCCTCGGCGAGCGCTTCGACGGCCTTGTCGGAAGCACCGTAGGTCTTGTCGGGAGCGGCGATGGTCCGCGCCACGCGCCAGAACAGGTCTTCGGCCCGCTCGACCGGCTTGCCCTGGTCATCCTTTACGAGGTAGCGACGCTCGAGGACGGTGAGCGCGTTGGCGCTGAGGTCGAGCGATCCCTTGCGACGAGTTGTCATGAGAAGCAGACCCTCATAGTTGCGACGGAGCGGGGTTGGTGGAGGTCCTGGAAGTTGGTGGAGGATGGTGGAGGACGAACGGCTCCCCCTCCACCATCCTCCATAACCCCCACCACCCTCCGGCACCTGTTGGATTTTTCGGCGACGCGGAAGGGCAAGGTAGGGGTGTCATCTTGCCCGGGCAAGTTTTTCGAATAGCGCCGTCGCTTCGCCGATTCTCGTCTTTCCACATCACAAACCTGTTCTGGCCGGCGGGAAGTTCCCGCAGCGGTGCCGCTCGGCTTCCGTTACATAGTGCTGCCACGTCTCGCGGATGCGGGCGCGCAGCGTGTCATCCACCGGCCGAACCACGCGCGCCGGCACGCCCATCACGAGCGAGCCCGGCGGCACCTCCATCCCCTCCCGCACCACCGCCCCCGCCGCCACGACGCTCCCCGTCCCGATGCGTACCCCGTTGAGCAGAATGCTTCCCATGCCGATGAGGCACTCGTCTTCCACGACGCAGCCGTGCAGAATGGCCCGGTGCCCCACCCCGACGCGCGCGCCGATCAGCGCGGGGAGGCCGGCGTCGACATGGACGATGCAGCCGTCCTGGATGTTGGTCTGGGCGCCGATCACGATGCGGTCCATGTCGCCGCGCACCACGCAGCCGTACCACACGCTCGCCTCGGCTTCCAGGGTGACGTCGCCCATCACCCAGGCGCCGGGTGCCACGAATGCCCTCGGATCGATCCGCATTACTGGCGCGACGGCAGGATCTGTTGCTGGGTCCAGGCGTCGACCGGCTCGCCGTTCTTCTGAGCCGGCGTCCATTTGAGCTGCTTGGCGAACTCGAGGGCCAGCGCGGTGAAGCTGCTGTCGTTGGAGGGGGTCAGCACGCGCGCATCGACGGTGGAGCCGTCCTGGGAAACGTGCACCAGCACGATCACGAGGCGCGGCGTGTCGGTCGCGCCCGCGGGGAGCGGCACGCGCGGCGCCACGAGCGGCGTGGGACGGGTGTCGAAGCAGGAGCCGTCGCGGTTGTAGGTCGGGCCGTAGGCGTCGCAGCTGACCGTCCCGCCGCCGCCGGCGTTCGATCCACCGCCGCCCACCACCGTCGGGCGCTGCAGCTCGATCGTCACCGACGTCAGGCTGCCCGGGTTGATGAGGATCGATCGTTCCAGTGGCCTCCACCCATCGGCCTGCACCGCGAGCTTGTGCGTTCCGGGCGCCAGCTCGAGCGACGTCCCTTTCACCGGCTGGCGGTCGACCGTGACCTGCGCGCCCTCGGGAATCGTGCCGAGCAATACCAGCCGCCCCGACGTCCCGGGGACCGCGGTGGACCCGCCGTGCGGGACGGAGTCGGCGCCCCCGCGCTCTACCGAATCCGTACCAGTCGCGCTGTCGGCGACCTGCGTGGAGTCGTGCACGGCCGCCACCGTGTCGGGGACGACGCCGTGCCCGAAGATCAGTCCCTTCTTGTAGGCGAAGAACCCTCCGCCGCCCAGGATCCCGCCCACCACGAGCACCCAGATGAGCAGCCCCGCCATGGTCGACCGGTGCTTGCGCAGCGGCGCCCCGGGGACCGGCGGCAATCCTGCGCTCGCGCTGACGCGCGGCAGCGGCGTCGTGGGCGCGGTCGACAGCTTGGGGAACGCGAGTGACGGGATAGCGCGCGTCTGCGCCGAGGTAATCCCGGTGGCGACGTACCCCGCCCCGCTTTCCAGAAGCTCCGCCAGCTCGTCGGCGGTCTGGAAGCGCTCGGCGGGGAGCTTCGCCATCATCTTCTTCACGACCTCGAACAGATCGATCTGGTCCTGGGTCTCGAGCGGCGGGATCGGCAGTGGCTCCATGATGTGCTTGTAGCCGATCGAGAACGAATCCTCGCCGTCGAACGGCACCATGCCGGTGAGGCACTGGTAGGCGACGACGCCGAGCGAGTAGATGTCCGAGCGCCCGTCGAGCTGCTGGGCGCGCGCCTGCTCG
>DATFSB010000588.1:0-2576 GCA_035262825.1 Gemmatimonadales bacterium
GCCGGCGACGAGCATGCGCGGGGATTGGTGCCCGTAGATGCCGCCCGGGACGACCCGGCACGCGCGCGCCAACAGCCGCTCGCTCTCGGCGTACCGAGATACCCCCATGACGTGCTCCTTCCAGCACCGACGCTTAGCAAGCGGGCCGGCGCCGCGACAAATGCCACCGCGTGTCACTGACACTTTGAAAAGTCCGGGTCATTAGCTTTCAAGAATGTCCGCTCGGTGGTCGTCGCGGAGCATCGGGGGTGGTCGTACGGATCGGCGGGGTGGGAGCGCGCCGGGGTGGGGAGCGGTGCGGGCCGCCAGCGAGCCGGGCACCGCGGCGGGGCGGCGGCATGGCGCGCGGGGATGGGGTCGGGGGGAGGAGTGCGCCGTCCGCTCCATAGCGCGCGAGCAGGCGGCCGCAGTAGCTGACCCCGAGTGTGGTATCGGGAAACTCATGCACGGTCACCGGACAGCGGACGTAGTGCAATCGCTCGGGCGTGCGCGGCAGTTGTAAGGCGCGATTGCGGAAGTGCACGGTGCTGTCGTTCTGGACGGTGCGCGGGTGGTGCACCGAGAGGAGCAAGGCGAGGTCCATGCCGACGAGCGGCACGAACGCACTGCCCGACTGCGCCGGGACGACGGTGAAGCGGCGGTTGAAAGCGGGGATGAACACACCCGTCAGATACTCGTTGGCCTGCGCATACGTGGTGATCCCCGCCACCCGCAGCTCTTGCGGCAGACGGCCCTGCAGGGTGGCAAACGCCCGCTCGCTGCGCCCACGGGCTTGCGGCGAGTAGGCCAAGATCTGCCGGATCCCAAGGACTCTCAGGGCGCGGCTCACGTCGCCGGCGTGGTCGGTGCTGGGCGCACCGCCGGCCTGGGCCGTATGGCAGAAGTGACTGCCGCGATCGGTGTAGAGCTCGGCGAAACGGCCATAGGTGGTCAAGACGTGGTGGAGTGCGGCGAAGGTGGAGGCGGTGCCTTCCTCGGGGACGAAGCGCGCGTAGAGAATGCGCCCGTCCGCGTCGTCCAGCGCCACCACCAGATCCTGCATCGGATGCGCGGGCAGCCAGCGATGGCGCGAAGCGTCCAGATGCACCATCAGCCCGCGCAGGGGCCGGCGCTCGCGGCGGCGCCGATAACGCCCGCGTCCCGGACGCTTCTCGACCAAGCCCGCCGCCTGCAAGCTGAGCTTCGTCCACGTGTAGGAGATCGCGATGCCGTGCTCGGCGCTCAGCTTCTCCCAGAAGTGCTGGACGCTGAAGTCGGGGTAGCGCTCGCGCTTGAGCGCACAGATGCGGTCAAGCGTGGCGAGCGGAATGCGCTGGCGGCGCGGCGTGCGGCCGCGGTGGTCGACGACGGCCTCATACCCCCGGCGTTCGAACTCCCGCTTGAGCCGGCGCATCTGGCGGTCACTCATCCCGCAGATCTGCGCGGCTTGGATCCACGTGATCTCCTTGGCAATCGCGCGCATCAGCACCTCGTGCTTGGTCATCGCCTTTACCTCTCGGGCTACCGCTCGCTCGCTGGCAGTCATGCGGGCGTCGGTAGCCGGCAAAAGCGGCCATTCTTAAGTGCTAATGCCCCCGGACATTTTCAGTGCTCCCTACAGTTGCTGCGCCGGCGGTTGACTGACTGCCCCGGAAGGGGCTAGCCGGTCGAGCCGCACATGGGAGACACGCATGAAGACGCCGGTCCTCAATCACGTGGCCCTGACCGTACCACGCGCGCTGGTGAGCAATACGCCGCAGCGGCGCAACCTGCTGGAGTTCTACGAGAACGTCTTCGGCTGGCGGGCAATCGACCTGATGGCGATCGAGGGCCAGCGCGTCGTGCTGCACCTGCAGCAGCTCACGCACTTCCTGTATCTCGTCGGCGGCGAGGCTCCGACCACCTGCCTGCCGGGCGACCACTTCGGGATCGAGGTGTACGAGCGCGAGACGCTCAAGGAGATGTTCGAGCGCGCACGGGCCTTCAAGGCGGAGCGCGATCCGGACGTCGTGGTCACCGATCTCGCGTGCGAAGAGTACGGAACGATTCGGGTCCACAACACCTATATCCGCTATCTCCTGCCGCTGATGGTCGAGGTCCAGTTCTACGAAGGGATCGAGGTGCGACCGGACTGACGCGTTGGGCGGGGTGTAGCGGCTGCGCCCCGCCTATCTTCCGAGGACTTCGCACGTGTCGGACGCCGCCGCGGCACCCTTGATCAAAGCCCCGTCGGGTTCGAGGATGAAGCCGGCGGCGACCGCGCGATCGGTCGCTTCGTTCACAGCAGCGCTGTAGTCGGCCGCGGTCGGATACAGCGTGGTCCGCATCGCCTCGTCGAAGCACACCGTCGTGCCGAAAATGCCGCAGAAGCCGCTGCCGGTCTGTCCCAGTCCCGAGAGCACCGCGAGCGGCGCGTCGACGTACGGCGTGCGGATGCCGCCGCGCACGTTGCCGAGATCGTCGAGAGCGTAGGCGGGCGGATCACCGGCGACGTCCAGGCGCGGTGCCATCGGCGGCGGATCGCCGCCGCGGACCCAGCGGTCCAGCGCCGCGATGGCGGCGTTCAGCACCCAGTGCTGCGGCCCCGAGTTGATCGG
>DATFSB010000589.1:0-9553 GCA_035262825.1 Gemmatimonadales bacterium
GCCGGAATCGCCACGTTCGCCGACCTCAGCATCGATCAGCCGGGCAGCGGATACACCCTCACCGCGGACGCGAACGGCTTGCCGGGCGCCACGAGCGCGCCCTTCGACATCAGCAGCACGTCGCTGGTCTTCACGGCACAACCGAGCACGACGACGGCCGGTGCGAAGATCACACCCGCGGTTCAGGTGACGGCGCGGGACGCGCTCGGCCACCCGATCACGACGTTCACCGGCAAGGTGACGGTGGCGATCCTCGCGGGTACCGGCACGCCCGGCGCGACGCTGTCGGGAACGGTGAGCGTCAACGCCGTTGCCGGCGTAGCATCGTTCTCGACGCTCAGCATCGACAAGTCGGGAACCGGCTACAAGCTGATCGCGTCGGCCACCGGATTCCCGCCGGGCGTCAGCTCGTCCTTCACTATCAATGCCGGCACGGCCACCAAGCTCGGGTTCATCGTGCAGCCCAGCACGACGCCGGCGGGCGCCACGATCATTCCGGCCGTCCAGGTCGCGGCGCAGGACGCGCTGGGCAACACGGTGAAGACGTTCACCGGCACCGTGACGATGACGATCAGCACCAACCCCGGGGGCGGCACGTTGTCCGGCACGACCACCGTGGTGCTGAACGCCGGGGTGGCCGCGTTCTCGACGCTGAGCATCAACAAGGCCGGTGTCGGTTACAAACTGCGGGCGACGGTCTCCGGTCTCACGAACGCCACGAGCCTCGCCTTTGACATCGCTCCGGCGGCGGCGACCCAGTTGTTCTACGAGATGTCCCCCTCGACGTCGACGGCGGGCGACGTCATCGCGCCGCCGGTGCAGGTCGCCGTCCACGACAGTATGGGGAATACCGTGACGAGCTTCACCGGCGACGTGACGGTGCTCATCACGGCCGGAAGCGGCACCGCGGGGGCCACGCTGTTCGGAACGACGACTGTCGCGGCGGTTGCGGGTGTCGCGACGTTCTCCGACCTGCGCATCGACAAGGCGGGAACCGGATACAAGCTCTCGGCGACGGCCAGCGGGGTGGCCGGGAAGAACAGTGCGTCCTTCCAGATCATCGCGGGGACGCCGGTCAAGCTGAGCTTCAACGTGCAGCCCGCGAACACGGCCGCGGGAACGGTCATCACCCCGGCTGTGGAAGTGACGGTACGCGACTCGTTGAACAACGTGGTGAAGACCTACACCGACAGCGTTACGATCGGCATCGGGACGAACCCGAGCGGTGGCACCCTGTCCGGGACGACCACCGTCGCAGCGACCGCGGGTGTGGCCGTGTTCACTGACCTGAGCATCAACCTCGCAGGGACGGGGTACCGGCTGGTGGCAACGGCAAGCGGCCTCGCGACGGCCACCAGCAGCTCGTTCACGATCTCACCGTAGTAGCGCGCCTTACATCTTCGTCACGCTATATTTCCTCCGCTTGATCGGTGGAGGCGGGAATGTTTTTCGGGATTCCGGAATGGGCGCTCGGCGTCGGTGTCATCATCATCGCCGTGTCGATCGCGAAGTCGTTGTCGTTCGCGATCGCGCCGGGCCGACACGAAGAGCGGCAACGGCTGCGCGGCGGCCGTAAGGCGTCGCTGCGCGAACTGACGCAGACGATGGACGAGATGCGAGGCAAGGTCGGCGGCACGGAAGCTTTGCAGCAGCGGCTGGATGAGTTGGAAGACGTGCAACGCCGCCTGGCGGAGGTCGAGGAGCGGCTCGACTTCGCCGAGCGGTTGCTGACGAAGCAGCGCGACGTCGAGCGGTTGCCGTCGGAACGGAAGTAGCAGGCCCGGGTGGCGGAATGGCAGACGCAGGGGACTCAAAATCCCCCGGGGGCAACCCCGTGAGGGTTCGACTCCCTCCTCGGGCATCCATCGCCGCAACAACTTCGGGCCACCCTTCGGACGGCCCTTTTCGTTGGAGCACTCCCAGGGACCCTACAGGGACCTTGTGCGCTCAGGCGTTGGCGACGTGGGCGGTGGTCGAAGTGTAGGCAGCGAGCCGCGTGACCGCGTTGCGCAGATCGGCCTTGTTAAAATGTCGTAGCGGTCGAACGCTGCGAGTCCTGTGGTCCCGTGAGCTGCATCCCGGTTTTCTCGGGCACTCCGGCGCGCACCGAGGGCGCTGGGCTGGCCACACAGGGGGATCGGCCCCCGACTATCCAACGGTGCAGGTGATGCAACAGGTCACCGTAGGCGACTGGGACGAAGTCATCGCGACTTCGCTGTCCCTCATGACACATCTTCCCGTCAGCTACACATGTGAGAAGGCCCACTTCGATACTGAAGGGACACATTTCGATACCAACCACCTGCATACAGTCATCTGGTCAGAGTCCGACATGAAGGCGGCGGCTGAACTGCTCACACTAACGATCCGCACAACGCTGCCTGGCGAAGCCAAGCTGGAAGACTGAGTGACTGCCCAATTTCGGGATGGAGGTGCAGAATGACGCTTTCTGATTGGCTTGGTGTCGTTGGCGTGTCCGCCGGTATCGTATCAATCGCCCTGGCAGGGGTAGCCATTTGGCTCTCGCTCTACTTCTACAATCAGGCAAAGGGAGCCGAAGGCGCCGTCTCGACCGCGCTCGCAGACATCCGCGCACAAACGGCTACTCTGGAGCGAATCACCGGGCGCCAGTTGGACAGGCTGACCAAGTTTGCGACACAAGGGCGCTCGGAGGACCCACAGTTTGCGGAGATAATGGTGATCTTCCGACAGCTCACCGCAGCAGCGCTAGCTCCTCCACAACCTGCTCAACTGCGTGACCCGGTCCCCGATCACGTCGTCGCTATCTACAATGTCATGTACTTCAGTGCTCTTGCGAACATCGGATGGCAGCAGCAGCTACCCCCAGTCGCGGAGAGATCACCGGACCACGAGTCGATAGCAGGTGTGGTGGATGAATCGCACCAATTCTTCTATGCACACCTACACATGCTGGACGGGGTGAGTAAAGAGGTCTTGCAGAAGGCAGGAGTCTTGGAGCGAGCAGAGTGGGTGAACAGGGAGTTGAAGCCAATCGTCCGTACCAGCCTCGCGTCAGGAGTCTAGGTTCGGAGTAATGCGACACAGCGTCCCGGTGTGTCCGGAGAAACGCCGCCAATGGGTGACCAAGGGAGAGGGAGCTAGTCGCGCGGACAGCATCATGTATGAGGACTTCGAAATTCGAGCAGTTCCGCTTCAGCTGGGCGCACCAATTCGCTGGAGCATTGACATTGACATCGTCTGGCACGACAAGGATGGGGCGCACGAATCGCACTGCAGCGCGGCCGAGACGCTCGCCACCAGGGAGGCTGTGGTGCAGAACTGGTTCGAATACGGTCGGAGGGTCATTGATGGAAGAGTTCCTGGAGTGGAGCGACCGCAACGCCACTGAGATAGGGGAATGGACCTCAAGAGAGTAGACAGTTGGTTGGACTTCTCTGCGGTGGCGGCGGGCCTTCTGGTCGTTCTCTTTGCACTCAGTGGATCTCCACAGATCGCTGCCCTATTCGGTGGCCTGGCTGCGCTCAGTGCACTGGGTGCTCACTTCACGGGTCAACAGATTGAGTCCGACCTGGACAGCCAGATCGATGCAATGGAGGCAGAGCAAGCGGGCCGCACACTTTCGCCTGAACAACTCCAACAATTGACACGTCGTCTCCGGGCAGCGCCAAGGTCAGACGGGCCAATTAATCTGACTGGGCTACAAGGGGACAGAGAAGCGATTCGATTGGCTCACGTGTTGAAGCAGGTCCTGGTGGATGCTGAGTTCGTAGTTGACGGCGTTTGGGAGGATGCTCTGATTGGCGGCACTGGGCCCGGCATACTCATTCGCCAAACAAAGAAAGAAGACTCGCTCGGGGCTGCGATCAATGTTGCGCTTCATCAAGTGGGGCTAGACGCGAAGATTGTCGTACGCGGGGTCGATCCTCCGACACGACTCGAAATCATAGTGGGCTACAAACCGTTCGATAGACGGGGGACCCTCCGGAGACCCTCAGCATCCGACGCCAAGAGGAGAAATCGGTCGTGACGCCTTCGCAGGAAGTGGCGTAACTGCTGGAATGCATGCTCATGACAACCGATGCCGAGGGTTCACGTCCCCTCAGCACCCGCACTCAAAATCCCCCGGGGGCAACCCCGTGAGGGTTCGACTCCCTCCTCGGGCATAACGACTGAGCGGCATCCGCTGCACCCGCTGCACGTAGTTGCTCCCGCCTTTCCTTGATTGTTTCTTGACGAGCACACTCCAGGTTCCGGCATCCCTTATCGCTAGCGAGGCGATGTATGCGGACCTGCTCTCTCATCGTTTCAAATACCCTCATTGTGATGGCGCTACTTCTCCCGCCTTCTTCGTCGGCGCAGGGGTTGCCTCAGCCAGGGGAGCGAGTGCGGTATTGGCTGCGACGCTGTGCCGTTGGAGTGAACGGCACCTGCGCCAAACACGGCGAAGGCTCGGTCCTTTCAATTACCACAGATTCAATTCAGCTGACATCCAAAATCCAGGCAAACTCCACGTGGCTTGCCGTCCATGACATTGCCCGGCTCGAACGGCACGCTGGACGGAAATCCGCGTTCTGGAGAGGCGCAGCCTGGGGAGCGGTCGCCGGAGGAACGGTGGGCGTCGTCGTCGGGATAGCGGTGATCGAGCCCATACGGTGCGGCTATGTATCACCCTGCGGCAGGGGCGGTGCGATCGTTGCAGGGGGAGCCGGTGGGGCGTTCTACGGGGCGGTGCTGGGGGGGATCGTCGGCGCCATCGCTCGGCAGGACCGCTGGCAGCCAGTTGTCCTCGACCACGTTTCTGTAGGACTCTTTCCAGTGCCGCAGGGGCGCGTCGCGTTTCTCGTCTCGCGCTCCTTGTGAGACTTGCTGCGCCATCGCCGCACATTTCCGTAGGCATCCTGTGGTCCGCGTCACGCACACCTGGGTAACGTGTTGCGGCCGGAACGGGTCTCCTTCTTGCTCAGATCTTTCGCAGAATGAGCGATGCCATTTCCTTTCAGGGAGCGGTGACCACCGATCGTCGTCTCGGCACACGCCGTCGTCTCGAAGGCAATCCGTACACCGCGCGCGAGTGGGCCCTGTGGCTGCTCGATCGCTGGTCGGATTTCGCACGCACTCCCGAGCCGCTGCTGATGGATGCCGGCGCCGCCGGCGAACATCTCGTGGCGCGCGTGCGGCTCTGGCTCGTTGGCCTCGTGTTCCTCGTCCCCGCGATCGATCATTGGGTGCGTCCGGCAGAGCGCGAAGTGACGATCGGGCTCAGCTTCGCCGCCGTCGGGTTCCTGCTCGCGATCCTCGCCTATCGCATCACCCGTCGCAAGCTGTATCGGCCGTGGATCGGATTTGCGACCGGGCTGCTCGATGTCACGCTCGTCAGCCTCGCCCTGGTGAGCTTCCTGCTCATCGATCAGCCGCACACCACACTCAACAGCCGCGTCGTCTACCCCATCTACCTGCTCGCCATCGCCGCCTCGGCGCTGCGCTTCGACCCGCGCATCTGCGCCGTGACCGGTTTGGGCGCGATCGTCCAGTACTTGACGGTCGTGCTCGTCACCCTGAAGACCCACCCCGCGCTTGCCAGCTCGCCGGACGCGGTGACCTACGGGCAGTTCGAGTGGAGCGATCAGATCTCGCGGCTCATGCTGCTCGCGATCGCCGCCATCGTGAGCACCAGCATCGTGCTGCGCACGCGGCGGCTGCAATGGATCTCGGCGCGCGACCGGCTCACCGACATGCTCAATCGCAGCGCGTTCGACGACCTGCTGCTCCGCGAGGCCGGCCGCGCGCAGCGCGGCGGGACGGGGCTGTGCGTCATGCTCGTCGACCTGGACCGCTTCGGAACGTTCAACGAGACCTACGGCGCGGCCGCGGGCGACCGCACGCTGCGGCTCGTGGCGGGGACGATCCGCCAGGTAACGGGCCGCCGCGGCCTCGTGGCGCGCTACGGCGGCGATGAGTTCGCGGTGCTGGTGGAGGAGCCTAAAGCGGACGGGGTGGTGCATCTCGCCGAGGAGATTCGGGCTGCGGCGGCGGCGACGCCGACCCATCCATCGCGCATGAGCGTCCCCGAGCCGCTCACGGTGAGTATCGGCATCGCCGCCCTGCCGGCCGACGGCAGCGATCCGCGCGAGGTGTGTGGCCGCGCCGAGCGACGGCTCGCGGAAGCGAAGCGCGCAGGGGGGAATCGTGTCGCGGCAGCAGTGGTCGCGACCTGAAGGCCGCGCTCGGCGCTGTCGCGACGCTTAAAAGAGATTCACCGCCCGCACGCGGAAATCCACGTTGTCGGCAACCCACTTCCACAGATCCGCCTGCTGGTCGAGCGGGATGTCGGGCTTCACCTGGGTATGCCACCCCGACATCACCTGCGCTTCCTCGGTCCACAGCCGCACCCGCTTGCGGCGCACCTGTTTCTTCCAGTTCTCTCCTACCGTCGGACTCGCATACAACAAGCGCACCGTCACGCTGCGCGACAGATACTCGAGCGGGCTGAGGTCGATGCGCTGGTAGGGGGTTTCGCCGGCGGCGAGCTTCGTGCCCGGCGGAACGTCGGGTACTCCGTCGCTCAACACGATCACGTTCAAGGGCGCGAGAATCAGCCCGCGCTCCTTGATGAGGCCCGAGACGCGCTGGAAGAAGGCGTTGAAGTCGGTGTACTCGTCGGTCGACGGATACCACGCCCGCAGGTCGGCGGCGATCTGCGCCACGGAGCGGTTCTGGAAATCGTTGATCGGGTGAAACGCCTTCGGCTCGCCGGGGCGCGCGCCGCCCACCGATGCCACGAACAGCGACGTGGGGACCTTCAGGCCGCCGAGGCCGTTCAGGTGGGCGTAAATGTAGTTGGCCGCGAACTCCACCGCGTCATCGTAGAGCCGCACGTCGCGGAACGACCCGCTGACGTCGATCCCCAGGATGAGCGTCGAGTTCGCGGGCCTGTCGGGCTCCTGGTCCTCGGAGTGCGAGCAGCCCACGAGCAGGGTCGCCGCGAGCAGGGCGCCCAGTCGCCGCCGGGCGCGGCTCACGAGGTCGCCCCGTGAACGGGAGGACGATGCGCCGCCGGAAGCAGCTGCGGCGTGTTCGCCAGCACCTGCTCGAGATTGCGGAACGGCAGCGTGAACACCGGCCGGCTCATGATCACGACGACGGCGAAGTTCACGGCGGCCGCCAGAATCTGCAGCACCGGGAGCGACAGCAGCTCGAACACTTCGCGGCCTTCCTTCTTGAAGTACTCCGCCTCCGCCTTGAGGGCGGCGATCGGGCCGCGCCAGAAATCATTGTCCCAATTCACATTGGGAGCCGCCGCGCGCGTCGCCCCTGCGACGTTCTGCCGGCCCAGGATGCCGAGCAGCGCCGGGGTGCCGAAGCGGCCGAACAGGAACCACGTCATGGCGCGCACACCGATCCATCCGAACGACGCCAGGATCAGGGTTGAGAAGAAGCCGAGCTGGAAGCCCGTCTGCTGCGCGATCCACGGTGTGATCGCGTCGATCAGCTCGCGATACAGGAACATGACCTCGAAGAACATCACAAACGCTTCCACCAGCGCCATCGCGACGATCTGCCCGGTCTTCCTGGTGCGGATCGCCTCGGTCAGCGCCTGGATCGCGGCGAAGCTGCCCGAGATCAGGATAAAGAGGAAGGGCCACAGAATCAGGGTGACGGCGAGACTGCCGAGCTCCGTGCCGGTGAGATCCGCCAGAACTTCGGTCAGCGTCGGCCGTAGCGTGAAGGTGAAGATCGTGGCCTCGAGCGCCGACCAGAAGAGAATGAACAGGAACGCGATCCAGGGCACACCGGGCTGGAAGTACTGGCGTGACGCCCAGTCGAGCAGGGTCAGCGGGCTCGTAAACAGGAACTTGATGAAGCGCGCGATGAGCGAGGCGGCGAGCTTCACGAGGCTCCACAGCCAGCCGAGCAGGACGACGACGAAGCGCACCAGGCCCGCCCAGTAGAACCACATCATTCGTCCGGCATCCCACCAGCTGACGAGCAGCGTGGCGAGGAAACCGCCTCGTCCCGAGCGGAACGGCAGCGTGTAGAGCGATGCCATTGTGCACCACAGCGCCGCCACCAGCAGCGCGCTCGGCAGCAGCAGCATGGTGCTCTTCAGGGCGATCACCCACGCCGACGGGCCCGTCACCGAGAATCCCAGGACGGTGCTCTGCCAGTCGATGATCCAGGTGAATCCGGAGGCGAGAAATCGCAGCGTGTCGCGCCACTGGTCCGGAAGCGACTGCGGTATTTGCAGCAAGGATGCGAGCATCAGCTCACCTCCAACAGGACTTGGTCGGTGACTGCAGAGAAAGGAAAGACCCGGGAAGACGAGCGGTCATCTGAACGGGCCCAAGGTGATACCCGCGGGCGGGGTATTGATAGCGCTGCGCCGCCGGAGATGCAGGTGACGAGAGTCACCGGTCCCGGTCGGCACACGACAAGTACCTGTAGCGACGCACTGTTGGATGGCCGCTGCCCTTCTCAAGGAAGTCCTCGATCAGGCGTAGAATCCTCGCGACAGCGTTGCCAGGGCGCACCAGGAAAGAGCCCTACTTCTGTGCATCCCATGTAACCGTTTGGAAACAAACGCACTTGGCACAGAATCTGCGACCGCGGCGTCGACACACGAGCCTGCAAGGACCCCCGTCATGCGTCGGTGCCAGTCCATCATGCGCCTCAAATCGGTGCGTGCTCTCGCCCTACTCGTTACTTCCTTGTTCGTCGTCACCTGCAGCGGAGACAAGACGACGCAACCTCCTCCCGGTCCGACGCAGTTGGTATTCAAGATCAGCCCGGGAACCAATACAGCGGGCGACAGCTTTGCACCCAGCGTCGTCGTAGAGGTGCATGACGCCGACGGCAACCTGGTATCCGATTTCACCAGCACGGTCGCGCTGACGCTGGTGACGAATCCGGGGAGCGGGACGCTGTCGGGAACGACGAGCCTCAACGCCGTGAGCGGCGTGGCGACGTTCTCGAATCTCAGCATCAACAAAAGCGGTTCCGGATACAAGCTGCAGGCGACGTCGGGCACTCTGACCGCCGCCCAGAGCGCCCTCTTCGACATCGTCGCCGGACCCGCCGCCAAACTCACCTTCTCCAACCTGCCCGCCTCGATCCAGGCTGGCGTTCCGTTTACGGTCACCGCGACGGCGCTCGATAACCTCGACAACATCGCCACCGATTTCACCGGCCAGTTGACGCTGCTGCTGAACGCGACCGGCGGCGCGATTCTGTCAGGCAACAACATCATCACGGCGGTCGGGGGCGTCGCGAGCTTCACCAACCTCTCGATCGACAAGGTCGGGAACGCGTTCACCTTCAGCGTGACCAGCGGCGGGCTGGGGGGCGGTACCAGCAGCCCGTTTACGGTGAACCCCGGCCCGCCGACCGACCTGGTGATCAGCACGCAGCCGACCAACAGCGTCGCGGGCGCTGTAATCTCGTCGGTCGGCGTGACGGTGCACGACAACATGGGGAACGTCGCCACGTCGTTCAGCGGCAGTGTGTGCCTCGCGATCACGAACGGCACCGGTTCGGCGGGAGCGACGCTGGGCGGAACGACGTGCGTCAACGCCGC
>DATFSB010000590.1:0-6238 GCA_035262825.1 Gemmatimonadales bacterium
GTCACTGGCGTGGGGGGAAGGGGTCGGGGGCAAGTGGTTAGAATTACTGCAGGAGACGGTTCCTCGACTCACCACCGTGGCTGTGATCGCGGTCCCGAACAACCCGGCGGAGCAAGAAGTGGTGAAAGACCTCCAAGGTGCTGCCGCTAGGCGGGGATTGAAGCTGCAGATCATCGGAGTGCAAGAAGCAAAAGACCTTGACCTCGCCTTCGCGCAAGCAGGGCGCAAGGCCCAAGCCGTCATGGTGCTCCCCATCCCCAGCGTTACCGCACCCCGGCAGCAAATCACGGCACTCGCCGCGAAATACCGACTTCCCGCTATGTACGCCCTGCGTGATGACATCGATGCCGGAGGGCTGATGGCGTACGCACCCAATTACCCGATCATGTTTCGCCGGGCGGCAGACTACGTCGACAGGATACTCAACGGCGTTAAGCCTGCAGACCTCCCAATCGAGCAAATGACCCAGTTCGAATTGCTCGTCAACCTCAAGACGGCGAAGGCGCTGGGGCTCACGATCCCGCAGTCGATCCTGACCCGAGCGGACGCGATCATCCAGTAGCCCGTGCTCGACCACCGCGGCCAACTCCTGAGAGCCGCCGTCGTCTGCTGGACTCCCCGCCAGTCATCCCTCCCCACTGAGGTGCCCTTTGCGACGGATCGGGCTCGCGGTCATTCTCGTTGTCAGCCAGATGGTTGCGTCGCTGGGAGCCGAGGCGCAGCATCCAGACAAGATCGCGCGGGTCGGAGTACTGTGGCCCGGCCCCTCGGTGCCGACATCTCCCCGGATGGAATCCTTACGCCAGGGTCTGCGCGAGTCGGGCTACATCGAAGAGCAGAATCTCGCGATTGAGCTTCGCTTCTCGCCGGATCTGGAGCGCCTTCCCGAGCTCGCGACGGAACTCGTTCACGCACAAGTCAACGTCATCGTGTCCTTCGGCGACAGTGGGCCTCGGGCGGCGCAACGGGCGACGACTCAGATCCCCATCGTAGCGATCGCCGATGATATCGTTGGCGCCGGGCTTACGACCAATCTCGCCCGCCCCGGCGGCAATTTGACGGGCATCACGATTCTTTCCCCGGAGCTCAGCGCGAAGCGGTTGGCGCTGCTCAAAGAGCTTCGTCCTCGGATGTCCCGAGTCGCCGTCTTCTGGGACCCGGCGACGACGCCATCGCAACTCAAGATGACGGAAGATGCCGCGCAGTCGCTCGGAATAAAAGCCCAAGCACTCCCGGTGCGATCCCGCGCCGACCTTCCGGGGGCGTTCGGACTCGCGAAGAAGGAGCGCGCGGAAGCGTTCAAAATTCTGGCCTCGCCGCTTCTCTCGCAGTTACAGCCGCACATCCTTGAGCACGTGACGAAAGTCGACTGCCGGCAATCTATCAGTGGAAGGAACATACCGCGGCCGGGGGACTGATGTCCTATGGTCCCAGTCTCGCCGCGATGTACCAGCAGTGTGGCCACGTGATCGCCAAGATCCTACAAGGAGCCAAACCCGCCGATCTGCCTGTCGAGCAGCCGACCAAGTTCGAGTTGGTGGTGCAACCTGAAGACGGCCAAGGCCCTCGGACTAAGGATCCCGCAGCTTCTCCTGATCCGGCCAGACGAAGTCATCCAATGATGGACCGGCGAGCGTTTATCACTATGGTGGGGGGCAGCCTCCTCGCGGGGCCGCTCGCCGTCGAGGGGCAGCAGGCGGAGGAGATGGAGCAGGCGCGCTAAGGGAGGGAAGTCGCAATGCCAGCGAGTTTGCCGCTTTCCGAGGTCGATCAGGTCGAAATCCTCACAGTGCTGGACAACTCTCTCGATGTGCTCATGGCAGGCAGCGAGACTGCACGGCGGGTTGCCCTTGGAGGCACGGTGGTTGGAGAGGGACGCTCCACACTCCGGGCTGAGCATGGCTTTTCGGTCCTCGTCACGGTCGTGAAGGGCGGGCAGCGGGAGAAGTTTCTCCTCGATGCCGGCCTGACCAAAGAAAGCCTCATTCACAACATGGACGTCCTCGAGATACGGCCGACTGACCTACACGCGATCGTGCTCAGCCATGGTCACACTGATCATGTGGCCGGGTTGATGGGTCTCCTGTCGCGGATCGGCCGTCGCCGGCTGCCGCTCTTGCTGCACCCGGACGCCTTCTTGCAACGCAAGACTGTCCTCCCCGACGGCGGTGAGGTGCTGCTGCCGCCTCCAGACAGGCGCGGGATCGAACAGGAAGGCGTCGCGTTGATGGAGGAACGAGGGGCCTCCATGCTCCTCGGCGGCCTTGCGCTCGTTACCGGACAGATCGCTCGGACGACAGATTTCGAGAAGGGTTTCCCGGTGCACTATGCTCGGATCGACGGCAAGTGGCGGCCCGACCCGCTGATCCACGACGACCAAGGGGTCGTGATGAATGTGAAAGACAAGGGATTGGTCGTGCTCTCTGGCTGCGGTCATGCGGGCATTGTCAACGTTCTACGGCATGCCATGACGCAGACAGGGATAGCGAACGTGCACGCCGTGCTCGGGGGCTTCCACTTGACCGGGCGGCTGTTCGAGCCCTTGATCGCGCCCACGGTCCGGGCGCTGAAGGAGATCGGTCCGAAGCTGATCGTTCCCTCGCACTGCACGGGCTGGAAAGCGACGCATGAGATTGCGCGTGCCCTGCCGGACGCGTTCGTCCCCAACAGCGTCGGGACCACGTTTGTGATTTGACCGGCATGCGCGACGAATGCGCAAGGATCACTGCCGAGGCTTCGACCTACAGTTGACGCAGTACGACGAGCGCGGCTGGCGCGCGACGTTCTACACCACCGACATGGAGCACAGCCCGACGAGCGCGACTGGCACCGCGTGGGAGCGCACGCCGTGGCGCGAGACGCAGCGGGCGGCGTGGGAGACGTTGAGGAATGCCCGCGCCGATGCTTCGTCTGCCTCCCCGACATCGGGGACTCCTAGCGGGCAGTCCTAGAAAGTGAGAATTATAGTCGAGATACTCGCCGGGGTGAGGAACGAGGTCACTCGATGACCTCGTCGACCTGGGACAGGAGCTCGGGCGAGAGCATCAAGCCGAGCGCGCGCGCCGTTCGCGCGTTGATCACGACCTGAAATTGCGCCGGCTGCTCGACGGGCAGCGTGGCGGGGTTCGCGCCCTTAATGATCCGGTCGACGTAGTACGCGGCCCGCTCGTAGAGCGTTTCGTAGTTCGCCGAGACGGCGATCAGGGCTCCGGCCACCGCGCTTTCCCGAGTGTTCGACATGTATGCCAGTCGGTGCTTGGCCGCGAGCTCGATCAGGGCCGCCCGGTGGGGATCGAACAACCCTTGGACGACGAACGCCTGCGCCTTGGCCTTCACCATCGCGGTGAACGCGCCGGGGAACGCGCCGGGGCCGTCGACCAGGACCGGTTCGAGCCGAAGGCCCGCCTTCACTGCGGCCGAGCGCAGATCCTCCACGAAGGGGCCGCTGAACGGGTCGGTTGCGGGCGTGGAGCCAAGCACCGCGACGCAGCGAAGGTTCGGAATCAGCTGGCGGAGAAGCTGGAGCCGCTTGCCTCCCATCTCGGCGTCCATCCCCGAGAGGCCCGTGACGTTGCCCCCGGGCCGAGCCAGGCTCTGGATGAAGCCCGTCTGCAGCGGAGCGCCCGCGGGCGCCATGATGATCGGGATCGTCCGGGTAGCGGCTATGGCGGCCCGGGTCGCCGGGGTGAAGTGGGCCACGATCATGTCGATGCCGGCCCGCACGAGCTCGGCCGCCAGCGCCGCCGCCCGGTCGCTTCGCCCCTGGGTGTAGCGGACGTCGAGCGTGATGTTCCGACCGTCGGTGTAGCCGAACGTCTGTAGCCCGCGGCGCAAGGCATCCGCGAAGGGGTGCGGAGGCGACGCCGACACGAGCACGCCGACCTGCGGCAACTTCCCGGGGCGTTGTGCGAACGCGCGCATCGGCCACCCGGCGAGTATGGCCGTGAGCGAGCGGATCAGGTGGCGCCGTTTCATCGGAGCCCCGCGATTCTATAGCGAAAGCGCCTGGATAGACATATGCAACGTCATTCTTCTCGAGGAAGTATCTCCCCGACGACCGCGACGGGCACCGCGTGGGAAGGCACGCCATGGCACGCGACGCAGCGGGCGGCGCGGGAGGCGCTGGACCGCGCACCGCCGCCAATAGTTCAGGTCTGCTAGACTCCCGTCAGCCATCCCCATAAGGTGTCCATGCGCCGGATCGGGCTCGCGGTCGCTCCTGCACTCTTGAATGCGGCTGAGGGTTCGACATGAGCGACAGCGAGGTCGGGAAGCGCATTCGCGACGAACTGGAGGAAACGCGGAGGCAGTTTCACACGCTGCTCGGTTCGCTGTCGGCCGGGGACTGGGACGCCCCGAGCCGCAATCCCGCTTGGACGAACGGTCAGCTCGTCTTCCATATGCTCTTCGCCTTCATGCTGATTCCTTCGCTGTTCTGGCTAATCCGGTTCTGGTCCCGCCTTCCGGGTAGTTACTCCCGCGCGTTCGCACGGGTGCTCGACTTCTCCACACCGCTCTTCAACCGTGCCAACGCGCACGGGCCGCGCGGACAGACCGTCGTCTTGGGCCGGCGGCACGCCGGGTCGATCTACGACCGCGTGCATCGGTCGATCCTTCCGCAAGGTTGACTCCATTAAGGAGGGCGACTGGGGCCGCGGCATGAACTACCCGCGGCTACTCGGTGCAGGGTTGATTCCAAGTAACTGGGCGGGTCGTGCCGAAAGCGAAATGACCGACACCAACGCCCGTCTCCGGTACCCCTGGGCTCCGCATCAACGGCGTCCTGCGCGTGATGCCGGCTGGCCTCTCGTTAACTTCCTGGTAACACTTACTCGACCGTCCGTCTCCTGACGGTCCGCCTTCGGCCTCGGCAGTTTAAGTACCTGGTCTTCGGGACATTTCGACGCTGGCATTTCGTCTGCACTCACAACTAAGAGCACGAAATCCTCGAGAGGAGCCGTAAGGACAGGCATTGGTAGTTCTCACGCAGAGACTGCGACAGTTGAGGAGCACGGCTCGGTTGAAAATGCGTTGCTTCGCGGTTTGGTCGGTAATGCCCGTGACCGTGATCCTGGTCGTGGGCGCGGAGGCGGCCGGGGTCTCGGCCCGTGATGGGCGGCTCGTGGCCGGCGGCGACAGCATCGCCGGAGCTGCGACCCATCGCACAGCGCCGGGGCACCTCACGCGACCGGACGGTCGCGAGGAGACGCTTGCGGCGTTGCGGTTCCGATGGCCGGTGTACGGCCCGATCAGTTCCGTCTTCGGCGCGCCGCGCCCATCCGGGACGGGATTTCACGTCGGCGTAGACATCGGCGCCAGCCGGGGCACACTTATTCGCGCGCCAGCGGGCGGCACCGTCGCCTTCGTCGGATGGCGCAGCGGCTACGGCCGGACGATTGTCATCGATCACGGTCATCAGATCAGTACCCTCTATGGACATCTCGCCAAGCCGGACGTGATACGAGGACAGACGGTCGAGGAGGGCGCCGAGATAGGCCTGATCGGCGCGACCGGGCATGCGTCGGGACCGCACCTGCACTATGAGGTTCTGGTGAACGGTCGGCCCGTCAACCCGCGGCTTGTATTTGCTAGGGCCCAGGACATCGACGGTCGATCCCGGGTCGCGGCGCGCGAGAACCCGAGCGGTCACCGGGAGGCCAAGTCGATCCCTTCCCCGACGGACGCCGCGAGCAGCTCGCCGGGTGGGCGGCGCGTCACGCCGTTGCGGCAATGGCCGCATACCTCCGAATTCGCCGCCGCCGGCGGCTTGATCAGCTACGGAAACAGCCTTGCCGATGCGTACCGCCTCGAGGGCAACTATGCGGGGCTCCTCAAGGGCGAAAGACCGGCGGAGCTACCGGTGCAGCAGTCTGTGAAGACCGAACTGGTCCTCAAGACTGCCAAGGCGCTGGGGCTGACGATCCCACAGTCACTGCTGCTGCGGGCGGATCACGTCATCCAATAAGCCGTGCTCGACCAACGCGGCCGACTCTTGCGATCAGCGGTCGTCTGACAGAGGCGCAGTCGGTCACGGTTTCGAGGGTGCCGGTCCGGCCGTCAGGTCGAGATGCCAGCCCGGGCGCAACCACTTCCCGTCACGTCGGACGAAGATCTCAGTGAGACGACCCCGCCGTGTCTGCTCCGCACCGCCCGACTGGAACACGACCTCGTAGCGCCCATAGAGCACGACGACATCGCCAAATCGCTGCGCCTGCGTTTCAGGAAACGTCAGGCTCAC
>DATFSB010000591.1:0-9720 GCA_035262825.1 Gemmatimonadales bacterium
GTGAAAAATCTCGGCGGGGGGCTCGACGTGACGCACCTGGTGTTGCGACAGGCTGCACCCGCTCCCGCCAACGAAGGTGGTACGCCTTTCGTCTGAGTCCGTGGCGACGACGCCGGCCGCCTGATGCCGTTCACCCTCTCGGGCTCGTGGTCTATGCGGTCGTCTACCGGCTCATCACGACGCCACGCTGTGCGGTCACTCTTCAATGAGTACATTCCCAGCTTAGGTTATTCCTTAGGGTGCACTCATGCCGGCTTCGTCCCGCAGTATCGCCGCAGCAGCTGTCGTCATCTTCCTGGCTCCCGCTCCTGCGCCGGACCCGTGCACGCTGCTCACCAAAGCGCAGGTCGAGACCGTATTGCCGCACAATGACGGTGGTATGGTCGTCCACTCGGGTGGATCGCTCATCGCCGGTGTCGACGCCTATCAGTGCTCGTACTCCAACGACCAGGCCGACGTCTTCACCGTGGTGCTGAATGTCGCGGTCGATGACCAGCACTTCGACAAGATCCGTCCACACTTCGACGCCGACGACGTGACAAAAGTGCCGGTGGGCGACGGCGCATGGCTGCGCGGCGACCCGAACGATCTGAAGCTCACCGCCGTCAAGGGGCGTACCGTACTCGACCTGGAGCTGCTCGCGACGGACGCGAAGGCGAAGGGACCGGAGCTCGTCGCCCTGGCGCGGGCGGCGATCGCCCGCCTCTAGGCACGCTTGAAATGCTCGCTCACAGGGCGCAGCTTACCAGCCACCAACAGCTCGAGCCCGAGATGAAACGCTCCCGACCGCGCCGCGTCCGGCGCCGTGGCATCACTCGCATCGATCAGCCCTCGACTCGCACCCACGGGTGGTTCGTCCGCAGCCAGTTCCGTGAGCGCCCCAACGGCACGTATGGTCCGCGCCACCAGAAATTCTTCGGCGACCACACGTACGGTGGAAAGCGGCGCGCCCTGCAGGCGGCGAAAGCCTACCTGGCGAGCGTCGAGACCCCGCGCCGCAAGTCCGGAGCGCGACGCATTTCGCGCGCCGCGTAAAGCAGCCGCCGAAGAAGCGGGATGCCCTACGTCCAGCTGAGACCGTCCGAGCTGGTCGACCAGGCGCTCGTGCTCGGCAGAAAGCACTTCTGGCCGCTGCTCACCATCGGCGGCCTCCCGATGCTCGTCGCCTGGGAGCTCAGCCATCTCGCCCGGCTCGCTGGCGTCTACACGAGCTGGCGCGGATTCGGGTACCTGTTCAGCGCGTACGCCTTCACGGCTTTGGCGGATGCCGCCATGATGACGGCGGCATGGAAGATCCTGCACGCGCAGCCGGTGACGCTCGGCGAGGTCTGGCGTCAGGTGGGGGGGCGTGCCACCAGCGTGGTCGTCGGGTACGTCTGGAGATCGGTGGTGTTCAGCTTCGGCATCGCGCTGCTGATCTTCCCCGGCCTCTACATCGCCACTCTGTACTTCGCGATCCCCGGCACGTTCGCCATCGAAGACCTCGGTCTCGTCCGCGGGATGCGACGCAGTCGCGCGCTCGCCGCCGGCGCCATGCGCCTGGTGTTTTTGTCCTGCACCCTGTTCATGATCGCGACGCTCGTCGTGGGCGCGCTGATCCCCCTTTCCCTCCGCCGTTTCAGCGCCCCGACGATCGCCTTCCGTCTGGTGCCGCTGATGTGGTTCCTGGTCGTGGCGCCGTTTCGGGCCGCGCTCGTGGCGCGCGTGTATGCCGACCGGCGGGCGGCCAAGGAGGGATATGACCTCGACCTGCTGCTGGCCGGCCTGGCCAGCCCGGCGTAAGGTGCGGACGCGGGGATGCTAGATCGCGCTCGCCGCCGCCGATCCGCGCTCGGGACGCTCGTTCTCGTTACGTTGTCGGCCTGCGGGCCGTCGCTCGATGAAGCGCAGCGCGCCTGGCAGGCCGAGGACATCGACTCCTACGTCTTCGAGTACCAGCGCAACTGCGTCTGCCCCGGCACCGGGCTGTGGTGGCGGATCACGGTGCGGCGGGACACCGTCGTGACGGCGACGCTGGTCGACTCGTCGGACGTCGCCACCCGGAATCTCGGCGCGTCGCTCGGGATGCACCCCACCATCAACCAGATGTTCGACGGCATCGCCGCCTTCGCGCACCGTCCCCACACCTGGACCCGCGTCCACTACGACGGGACATGGCATTACCCCTCCGATGCCAGGGGGGACGCGACCGATCGCGCCGGCAACGGCTGGCGTTTCTACGTGCGGAACTTCCATCCGACGCCGTAACGACCCCGCGAACCAACGCCTTCATGAGGAGCGGCTCGTCCCTTTCTTGATTGTCGCCGCCCAATCGCACAGGTTATGCGCACATCTCGATCAGCCAGCCGCGCAACGGGGGGCGCGACACTATGGGCATGACTGCCGAGCAGGTGAGAGCGGTCCTGGCCGCGTACCAACAGGTCGTCGTGGCATCGTGGCCCAATCTCCATCCGGATATGGCCGCGAATGCGAAGGCGTGGTCCACCGCATCGCCGGAGGCGCTGGAGCGCGAGCTGCAGGACTACCTGCGTGCCGCCTCGAACGCCCCGAGCCCCGTGCGCGTCTTCTGGAAGTTGCTCCCCGCGTACACCTTCGGCGGCTGCAACGACGGGTTCGCACGCGATGCCGGGCTCACCGTCGCCGACATGATCGGGCACGACGACTTCGACAAGCGACTGCCGTGGGTACACCAGGCGGCGAAATACCGTGCCGACGACGAGGCGGTCGTCAAATCCGGCCAGGCCCGGCTCGACATCGTCGAGCGGCAGCGTGAGGCGTCGGGCCAGATCACCTGGGTCCGCGTGGGCAAGACGCCGATCCGCGCGGCGACAGGGGTGATCGGCGTGCTGGGGGCGTACGAGGTGCTCGACGCCAAGACCGGTCACAAGCTGTTCGCCGAAAAGAGCCGGGGCCCCAAGAAGAGACCCTGAATGGCGCTGAACCCCAGGATCTGGTTTCCGATTGCCGTCGGCGCGACCGCCATCAACCTCGTCTCCGCGGCGGTCTTCACCGGGGCACATGCGGGTATTCATGCCGCGCTCGCGGTCGCGTTCGGCCTGTGGGCCCAGCGCCTGCGGCAGCGCGCGGCCAGTGGCGCGCAACGGCAGGTCGAGGCCGGCACCACGGAGCAGCTGCAGGAGGGATTCGAGGCGCTCGAAGCGGAGGTAATGCGGCTGCGCCAGGAATTGAGCGAGACCCAGGAGCGGGTCGACTTCGTCGAGCGGGTGCTGGCGCAGAACCAGGAAGCGGGCCGGCTCCGCAAGTGAGTGTTCCGACCTGGCTGCGCGCCATGTTGCTCGCCGGACTCCTCTACCTGGTGATCGGCATCGCTACATCCGATCTGGCGAGACTTTCGGGCCAGGTATGGCGACTCGTGGCGTGGGTGGCCAGCCTCGTGGTGTTCGTGGTGCACATCGCCTACGATCGAGACCGTCTGCGCAACGCGCCGGCCACGGCTGCGTTCCATGCAGCGCTGGCGGTCGCCGTGGGAGCCTTCGGGCTCGCGCTGGCGGCGACGCTGCGTGCCGTGGCCGCGGGGAATTACCGCGGCGCATATGCCCTGGCCCTCGTCGCCTGGCCGGTGATGCTGGGCGCGGCGGCGTTCGTCGCAGCCTGGGGGGGAGCCGTCATCGCAAGGGGTTTGCTCCGCCGCTAACCTGCCTTGTCGCCCGCGCCCTGAGTCGGCAGCTTTACTTCCCCATTGAAAGGGCAGGGTCCGCCGATGACGCACGTCAACTACGCCGCCGTCCTTGTGGCCGCCCTCGCGGTGTTCCTGCTCGGCTGGCTGTGGTACAGCCCGCTGCTGTTCTTCAAGCCGTGGATGCGGCTGCGCGGCCTGGACCCCGATGCCGCGATGAAGGATGCGAAGATGCCGGTGGGGAAGCTGGTGATCGAGTTCGGGCGCTGCCTGCTGCTCGCGTTCGTGATCGCCCGCCTCGTCGCACTGCTCGACATCCACAGCACCCTCATCGCCATCCACGCCGGGCTGTTCCTGTGGTTCGGGTTCCCGGTCGTGCTGCTCACCGGCTCGGTGATCTGGGACAACGTGCCCTGGAAGGTGGCCGCGATTCACGCCGGGGACTGGCTGGTGAAACTGCTGGTGATCCCGATCATCGTCTGCGTGATGCGGTGACGGAGCCATGACGGATTTCGCCTTGCCCGCCGACCTCGTCTACAATCGCGGCCTGCTCGACGACCCCGCAGCCTACGCCAGGGAACGCGGCATCCGCTCCTGGTTGTTTCTCGTGGGAGACTAGTTTGCGGCGCGGGGCGACGTACGAGGACATACTGCGGGCGGCGGAGCGCGACCAGGCGCCGTTCTGTGCTTCCGCGGAAATAAAGGAATGGCTGCGCACGTCGCTCGCGGCGTTGCGCGAGGAAACCTGAGACCACGAGGATCGCATGACGTTACGCATCGGCGACAGCGCGCCCGACTTCCAGGCAGACACCACGCAGGGCAAGATCGCCTTCCACGAATGGCTGGGTACGTCGTGGGGCGTGCTGTTCTCGCATCCCAAGGATTTCACCCCGGTCTGTACCACCGAGCTCGGCTACATGGCGAAGCTCAAACCCGAATTCGACCGCCGCAACGTGAAGGTCATCGGGCTCTCGGTGGACCCGGTCGACAAGCACGCCGCCTGGGCCAAGGACATCGCGGAGACGCAAGGCCACGCGCCGAATTACCCGATGATCGGCGATCCCACGCTCGCGATCTCCAAGCTGTACGAGATGTTGCCCGCGACCGCGGGCGACTCGGCCGACGGGCGCACCCCCGCCGACAACCAGACGGTGCGCACCGTGTACGTCATCGGTCCCGACCGCAAGATCAAACTCATGATTTCCTACCCGATGACGACGGGGCGCAACTTCGACGAGATCCTGCGGGTGATCGACTCGCTGCAGCTCACCGCGAAGCACAAGGTGTCGACGCCGGTCAACTGGAAGCAGGGCGAGGACGTCATCATCGTCGCATCGGTCACGAACGACGAGGCGAAGCAGATCTATCCCAACGGATGGAAGGAGCCGAAGCCCTACATCCGCATCGTACCACAGCCACGCTGATCCCGCGGGGTCGCATCGACCGATGAGCAAGCCCGTCCTCCTGACCGTCGATGACGACCCCGAGGTGCTGAACGCGGTCGAGCGCGATCTGCGCCACCACTTCCGGGCCGACTACCGCGTGGTCAAGGCGTCGTCCGGCGATCAGGCGCTCGAGACCGTGCGCCAGCTCAAACAGCGCGGTGCGCAGATCGCGCTGTTCCTCGTCGACGAGCGCATGCCGCAGATGTCGGGGACCCAGTTCCTGATCGAAGCGATCAAGGTCTATCCCGACGCTCGCCGCGTGCTGCTCACCGCCTACGCCGATACCGAAACGGCGATTCTGGCGATCAATCGCATCGGCCTCGATCACTACCTCCTCAAGCCGTGGGAGCCGCCCAGCGAACGGCTGTTCCCCGTGCTCGAGGACCTCCTCTCCGACTGGTTCGCGCGGGCTCGGGCTCAGTTCGACGGCATCCGCGTTGCCGGGAATGCGCTGTCGCAGGCGAGCTTCGCGGTGAAGGACTTCCTCGCATCGAACCAGGTGCCCTACCTGTGGATCGACATGGACGACGAGGCGGCGGTCCGCGATCTCCTCTCGGGGGCGGCCGGCGGCGCCGCACGGCTCCCCCTCGTGTTCTTTCCCGACGGCAGCTCGCTGGTGCAGCCCAGCGCGCGCGAGCTGGCCGAAAAACTCGGCATGCAGACGCGGGCGCGGCAGCCGTTCTACGACCTCATCGTCGTCGGCGGCGGACCCGCCGGCCTCGCCGCCGCCGTGTACGGGGCGTCGGAGGGGCTGCGCACGATCCTCGTCGAGCGCAGCGCCCCCGGAGGACAGGCCGGCACGAGCTCGAAAATCGAGAACTATCTCGGCTTTCCGAGCGGCATCAGCGGCGCCGATCTGGCGCGACGCGCCGCCGACCAGGCGAAGCGGTTCGGGGCCGAGATTCTCACGGTGCAGGAAGCGACGCAGATCACACGCGACGATCCGTACCGGAAGGTGGTTCTCTCCGACGGCTCGGAGCTGGCCGGGTACGCCGTGTTGATCGCACCGGGCATGGAGGTGCGACGGCTCGAGACCGAAGGCGTGAACGAGCTGCTCGGCGCCGGCGTGTACTACGGCGCCGCGCTCACCGAAGCCGCCACCTACCGCGGCCAGGACGTCTGCATCGTCGGCGGCGCCAACTCGGCGGGACAGGGAGCAATGTTCTTCTCGCGCCACGCGCGCAAAGTGACGTTGCTGGTGCGCGGCCCCGATCTCGGCGCCGCGATGTCACGCTACCTCGTCGACCGTATCGTCGAGACTCCCAACGTCGAGGTGCTGGTGAACACGACCGTCGCCGGGGTGCGCGGTAACGGGCGGCTCGAGTCGGTCACCGTGCAGGACAGCGTCAGCGGCGCACGGCGCGAGCTGGCGGCGGCGGGGATGTTCATCTTCATCGGAACCGCGCCGCGCACCGCGCTCGTCGCGGACGTGGTACAGCGGGACCCGCAAGGGTTCGTGCTCACCGGACGCGACCTGATGTCCGACGGCAACCGCCCCGCCGGTTGGACGGCGGCGCGTGATCCGTTCCCCTTCGAGACCAGCGTCCCTGGCATCTTCTGCGCCGGCGACGCGCGGCTCGGCTCCGGCAAGCGCGTCGCTTCGGCGGTGGGCGAAGGCTCGGCGACGGTCAGCATGATCCACCAGTACCTGCGGACCGTGTAGGGATGAACGACGTCCTCGCACGGCTCCAGGCGCATCAGACCGTCGGACAGGCGCCGCGCGAAGAGCTGGAATGGCTCATGGCGCACGGCACCCTCGAGCACTACGAGCCGGGCCAAATGATCGCGAAGAAGGGCGAACCGGTCGACGCCCTGTACGTCCTGCTCTCCGGTCACGTCGCCCATCACATGGAACAGGGCGGCCACTGGCGCAAGGTGCTCGATTGGCGCGCGGGCGAAGTCTCGGGGCAGCTACCGTACTCGCGCATGGTCACTGCGCCGGGAAACTCCATCGTCGAAGAGCCGTCCATCGCCTTCCGCCTGGGACGCGAGCACCTGGCGGAGCTGCCGGTGGCCTGTCCCCATCTCACCGGCGTCTTCGTGCACGGCATGGTGGACCGGGCCCGCGCCTTCAAGACCAACGACCTGCAGGTCGAGAAGATGGCCTCCCTCGGCAAGCTCGCTGCGGGACTGGCACACGAGCTGAACAACCCCGCTTCCGCGGCGACGCGGAGCGCCCGGCTCATCACCGCGGCGGTAGACGAGCTCGACCAGGCCGCGCGCGCGCTCGGGGCGGTCGGGCTCGAGGCGAACGAGCTGGCGCTCGTCGACCGCGTTCGCATGCGCTGCTCCGACTCGCCGACCAGGGTCCTGACTCCGCTCGAGCTCGCCGACCGGGAAGACGCGCTGGCGCGCTGGCTGGAGCAGCACGACGTCGACGAGTCGTTCGCGACGCCGCTCGCCGAGACCGATGCGAGCCTCGAGCTGCTCGACGAGCTGGCGGCGGGGCTCGGCGGCGAGCGGCTGGGAGCGACGCTGCGCTGGCTGGCCGCCGGGTGTACGCTGCGCGGGCTGTCGCGCGACATCGAGCGTGCCGCGTCGCGCGTACATGCGCTGGTGAGCGCCGTAAAGGGGTTCACGTACATGGATCACGCCAGGGCGCCCGAGCCAGTGGACATCGGCAAAGGGCTGGCCGACACGCTCGCGCTGCTGGCAGCGAAGGCGCGGGGCAAGGCGGTCTCGCTCACCAACGAAGTGCAGCCGGATCTGCCGCGTGCGCGCGGCGTCGGCGGCGAGCTGAATCAGGTGTGGGCGAACCTGGTCGACAACGCGCTGGACGCAGTGCCGCAGGGCGGCCGCGTCGTCGTTTCGGCACGGGCCGAAGGCCCGCGGGTGGTCGTGCGGGTGACCGACGATGGGCCGGGCATCCCGGCCGAGCTGAAGAGCCGGATCTTCGATCCCTTTTTCACGACCAAGCCGGTGGGCCAGGGAACGGGCCTCGGGCTCGACATCGTGCGCCGGCTGCTCGACCAGAACGACGCGACGATCGACGTGGATTCGGCCCCGGGTCGAACGGAGTTCCGCGTGGCGCTGCCGACATGAGCCTCGACACGCCCCGACTCACGCTGCTGCCGAGCGACCCCAGGCACCTGGTTGCGCTGATCGATACTCCGGAGCGGTTTCCCGAGCTCGCCGGCTTTCCCGTCGCGCCTGGACTGTTCGACTTTTATCACAGCGGTGAGGTCTCACCGGAGTGGCTGGCCGCATTACGGTCCGGTACGGAGTCGGACCCGTGGCGATACGGATTCTTCGTCGTGCACCGCGGCGAGCGCCTGATCATCGGGAGCGCCGCATACAAGGGTCCCCCCGACCCCACCGGCATGGTCGAGATCGCGTACGGCATCGCGCCGGGCTACCAGGGACAGGGATACGCCACCGAAGCCGCACAGGCGCTGCTCGACTACGCCTTCGGCAGCGGCCGCGTGCGTGTCGCCCGGGCGCACACGCTGCCCGAAGCGAATGCCTCGACGCACGTCCTCAAGAAGTGCGGCTTCGTGTTCATCGGCACCGTGGTCGATCCCGAGGACGGCACGGTGTGGCGCTGGGAACGAGGGGCCTGAGTCTAAACCACCCGGTTGCCGGCGATGACCTCGCGGTAGAAGGCGGCGCTCAGTTTCGGCATGCGCTTCTGTGTGGTGTAGTCCACGTAGTGCAGACCGAAGCGGTTGGTGTAGCCGTCGGCCCACTCGAAGTTGTCCATCAGACTCCAGAGGAAGTACCCCTTCACCGGCACTCCTTCGGACACGGCGCGCTGCAGCTGGGTGAGGTAATTGCGCAGGAACATCACGCGATCGGTGTCGTAGACCTGCCCGTCGGCAGCCGGCACGTCCGATGACGAGCAGCCGTTCTCGGTGACGTAAATCTCCCGCACGTTCCACAGCTTGGCCACGTGATGGGGGCCCCAGTACAACACTTCGGGGCCGATGAACAGCCACGGCGAGGCCATGTGGGGATACGACGCGGGATTGGGGACGACGGCGAAGCCCTTCGGCCCAGCATCGGCACGCACGAACATCGGCTGGTAAATGTTGGTCCCGATGAAGTCGAGCGGGCTCGAAATGATTTTCAGGTCTTCGGGGGTGAAGTGCGGCGCGTCGGCTCCAGTCGCCGCGAGATACGCGTCGGTGTACTTCCCCTCCATGATCACGGTGAGGTACTGCGCGTTCACTTCACGGGTGGCGCGCTCGGCGGCAGCGATGTGCGCCGCCGACTCGATCACCGGCACGCCGACCACGATGTTCTCGGCCAATCCGACTTTGGTGCCGGGCTTTCCCTTGGCGCGGATCGCCTGCACGGCGAGCCCATGGCCCAGCACTCCATTGTGGCGCGCCTGGTTGAATTCGGCGGGCGGCAACTTCACCCCGGGTGCGTGGATTCCAATGCGGTACCCCAGCTCCATGAACGCGCCGAATTCGTTGATCGTGAAAATGTGTCGCACCCGATCGGTCAGCCGCTCGGCGACGTACCCGGCGTAGTCGCCGAACGCCTTTGACGTGTCCCGGGACGCCCATCCACCGACGCTGGCCTGCAGCGCTTGGGGCAGGTCCCAGTGGTACAGCGTCGCGAACGGCTCGATGCCGTTGGCGAGCAGCTCGTCCACGAGACGATTGTAGAAATCGAGTCCCTTCGGGTTGGCCG
>DATFSB010000592.1:0-4210 GCA_035262825.1 Gemmatimonadales bacterium
CCACGCGTTCACCACGCGCCAGAACATTCCGCCCGGGTCGTCCCGCGCGCTCGGCTGGGATACACCGTCCGACTCGGGCTACTCGAGTGCCGGCACCATACTCTCACGACGTTCGTTCGGCCACACGGGATATACCGGGACGTCCATCTGGATGGATCCCGACCACGATCTGTTCGTGATTCTCCTGACGAACCGGGTGAACCCGACGCGGGCGAATACGAAGATTCTGCAGGTGCGGGCAGTGGTGGCGGATTTGGTGGCGGAAGCGCTCGTAGGAGACGGTAGGGGACGGTAACGTGAGGCGCCGGTAGGGGTCCACCGAATTCCTACTTCCCCTACCGTCTCCTACCGTCTCCTACCGTCTCCTACCGTCTCCTACCGTCTCTACTTATTTTGAATGGCAGGAGGAACGACATGACGACGACTCACAAGCCCGAATCCATCGTGCTCTCGATTAGCGAGCGCGCCGCCGCCGAGGTCCAGAAGTTCATGGCCGAGGAGAAGGTCGATCCACAGACGGCGGGATTGCGCGTCGGGGTGCAGCCCGGCGGGTGCTCCGGATTCAAGTACAGCCTGAACATCGAAGAGAAGCCCGAGGCAGACGACGTGGTGATCGAATCGAGCGGCGTTCGCCTCTTCGTGGACTCCTTCAGTGGGCAGTATCTCAACGGCGTGAACATCGACTACAAGAGCAATTTCCAGGAGTCGGGGTTCGCCTTCGACAACCCGAACGCTACCGGCGGCTGCGGCTGCGGATCGTCGTTCACGGTGTAACCGGCGAAGTCGTTGCCGACTCAATGAGGCCTGCGTTCCGCGGGCCTTTTTGATTGCGTGTACATTGGTGCTCGACGCGTTCCGGAGACTTCCACCATGCGATCGCTCATCACGCTGGCGCTCTGCAGTCTCGTTGCCGTCCCGACGCTCTCCGCGCAAGCCGCGCTGCCCTACGATGTACCGCAGGGCTGGATGCGCACGCAGGACCCGCGGACCAACCTCGTCACCCTCACGGCGCCCGGTGTTCAAGCACCGCACTTCTGCGTCATCACCGTGTTCACACCCGAGGCGTTCGCCGGGACGGGACAGGAGTTTCACGAGCTGATCGTAGGGCGAGCGCTCGGCCAGGCACCCGCGCTGCAGCCGCCGCAACAGGGGAGTGTCGGCGCATTCGTGGTGACGAGCATTCACCAGCAACTGCAGAACGGGCTTCACCTGTGGAGCCGGATCTATACCGGGCGCTGGGCCGACCGCGGCCAGGCATTCATTCTCGCTGCGGATAGCCCCGATCTGGCAAACCGGTTCGCGCCGGCCGCGGACGCGATGATGAGCCGCATCGCGGTACCATCCGGCCCGAGCCAGGTCGCGAACGCTCCTGCGGCGACCGCGCCGCCGGGCATCGATGCGGAGCCGCCGCGCGGAGGGAGCGCGTTCGGGGATTACATCTACACAGTGCCCGCGGGATGGACGACCACTCCATCGGGAAACGGACTCTGGATCGCATCGCCGACTCTGGAGAACGGCGAGCGCTGCACCATCGGCCTGTGGCCCATGGCGCCGGCGAGCGGTGACCTCTTCGCCGATGCGCAGCGGGCGTGGGGTCAGGTGTTCCAGGGGTTCGCGATCCGGCCCGAGGATCCGCTCAACAAGACGATCCTCGTCCGCGGAGTCGCCCCGCAGGGGTGGGAATATGCGCTCGTCAGACGCGGGATCCTCTGGCCCCAGAACCCGGACGCCCAGCTGGGAGGGTCGATCATGGCGGCTCGACTGGGCGATCGCGTCGCCATCGTGTCCTTTCTCTCGAAGGATCCCAAGCTCAGCGCGTGTTACATGTACGGATATGCCTTTCATCCCGAAGTGTGGCCGCGGTTCTTCGCCAACCTCCGCTTCAGAAACTGGACGCCGTCTGCTGCAGGTGGTCTGGCTCAGAGAATCCAGGGCACCTGGGAGTCGTTCGGCACCAGCACGGGCGGCGGCGCCGCGCTGCAATACGCATTCACGCCGGCCGGCCGCTATGCCTTCTTCGGCGTCGGACAGCGCTACATGGCGCTCTCGCGTTTCGAAGCTGCCGTCTGGACCAGCACGACGTTCGGCGACGGGGCGTACGCGATCCGCGGTAGTGAGCTGACGCTGCGGCCGGATCGCGGGGATCCGGATGTGTTCTTGATCCGCCTCGAGCAGGTCAGCGAAGACGGCGGGAGAACCTGGACCGAGAAGCTCTTCATGATGCAGCCGACCAGGACGGTCACCATCGACGGACCCCGTACACGGGAGAACGAGGTCGCGCTGGAACGCCGGAATCCATAGGGTGCGGGCACTCGACATCGCCGTCATCGTCGTCTATTGCGTGTCCGTCGCAGCCGTCGGCGTGTTTTTCGCCGGGCGCCAGCACGACAGCACCGATTATTTCCTCGGGCGCCGCGGCCTCCCCTGGTGGGCGATTCTGTTCTCGATTGTGGCCACTGAAACGTCGGCGCTGACCGTCATCTCCGTGCCCGGACTCGCGGCGACGACGAACCTCACCTTCATCCAGCTCGCGTTCGGCTATCTCGTCGGCCGCATCGGCGTGGCGTTCCTGCTGCTGCCCGGCTACTTCGACGGCACGCAGGATACCGCCTACCAGCGCCTCGAGCGGCGTTTCGGTCCGCGGGCGCGCCGCACGGCGTCGGGGGTCTTTCTTGTCACCCGCGCGCTGGCCGATGCGGTGCGGGTCTTCGCCACGGCGATCCCGCTCGCGATCATCACGCATTGGAGCATTCCCGCCGGCATCCTCGCGACCGGTGTGATCACCCTCGCCTACACCTGGTTCGGCGGGATGCGCGCCGTCGTCTGGACCGACGTATTACAGCTCGGCGTCTACATCCTGGGCGGCGTGGCCACGCTCATCGTGGCGCTCCACAAGGTGGGTGGCGTGGGACAGATGAGCGTGGCCTACGATCACTTCAAGCTCGTGGTTCTCGATTTCTCGTTCAACCTCACGACGACCTACACCTTCTGGAGCGGCCTCGTCGGCGGTGCTCTGCTCTCGGCGGCGTCGCACGGCACCGACCAGCTGATCGTGCAGCGGCTGCTCTCCGCACGGAACCTCGGCGACGCGCGCAAAGCACTGATCGGTTCCGGCGTGTTCATCATTTTCCAGTTCGCCCTGTTTCTGCTGGTCGGCACCAGTCTCTGGCTCACCGGCGCAGCGCACCCCGGCGTGGCGAGCGATCAGATCTATCCGACGTTCGTCACTACCGAGCTGCCCGCGGGACTCGCCGGGCTCGTCGTCGCGGGCCTGCTCGCCGCCGCAATGGGTACCCACGCTTCGGCGATCAACTCGCTCGCGTCGGCGTCGACCAACGACTTCTACGCTCCCCTCACCGGAGAGCGCGATCCGGCACGTTTGCTCCACGTCGGCCGCCGCATGACGCTCGTCTGGGCAGTCGTGCTGGTACTCGGCGCAATGGCCTTCCCTGATCGCCGCACGCCGGTCGTGGAGCTGGCGCTGCAGGTGGCTTCGCTCACCTATGGTGCTCTGCTCGGCACATATATCCTGGGCGGGTTCTGGCCGCGTGCCCGCCAACGCGACGTGATCGTCGCGATGGTCGTCGGCATCCTCGTGATGTTCCCGGTGATCTTCGCGGCGCGCCTGGGCGGGCTGCTCCACGATCCGTGGATTCTCACTAAGCTGCGCAGCCTCGCGTGGCCGTGGGACGTGCCGCTGGGGACCGCGGTCACGGTGCTGGTGGGCATGGCTTCGTCATTCGTCGGGCGATCAGATCGTGTATCCACCAAATCGTGATACAGCGGCTCGTTCGGCGGTTGAAGCCGCCGCTCGGCGCCTGCGGCGACGCGTCTTGAAAGACGCCCGCTCGGCGCCATTCATGGCGTGTCGCGCCAGCGCCGAGCGCCGACTTCAATCGTCGAAATCCGGAGCGATCGCCCGTGCCCAATAACCCGCACAGTCCATCCGAGGCGCCTTCCATCCTGCTGGGCGTGGACGCCGGGGGCAGTCACACCGCCGCCGCGATCGCCCGGCCCGATCTCCTGATCCTCGGGCGCGCGGAAGGGCGCGGGGCCCCGATGCGCGCCGGCGATGCGGCGACCACGGCGGCAGTGATCGCCGAGGTGGCGACGCAGGCCGCCCGCGCCGCCGCCGTGACGCTGCCCGTCGACCGCGCCGTGATCGGCGCCGCCGGCGCCGGACGGGCCCTCGAGCGGCGCGAGCTGCGGC
>DATFSB010000593.1:0-2765 GCA_035262825.1 Gemmatimonadales bacterium
CCTCAACCTGCCGGCGGCCTGGCTCACGCATGTCGTCGGCCGCAAGCCGCTGGCTGTGGCCGCCATCGGAGCGTCCCGCCTCGTGTACCTGCCGCTCGTCGCCTTTCCCTTTCTTTCCCTCGGCGACGCGACTCGTCTCCGGCTCTTCATTACGCTCGTCGCGGTCACCGCGGTTCTCGCCGTCATTGGTAACAATGCGTGGATTGCGTGGATGAGTGATCTCGTGCCGGCTTCGGTGCGTGGGCGCTTCTTCGGCCGCCGAACGATGTTCCTGACACTGGCCGGGGCCGTTTCCTCGCTAGGGGCGGGGCTGCTTCTCGACGCGCTAAGCTCACGTGGGTTGAAAGGCGAAGCACTCGCGAGCCTGGCGGCGGTCGCATGTCTCGCGGGGCTTGTAAGCGTCTGGTTGCTCCTGCGTCAGCATGAGCCGGTACCGGTTACCGCGAGCGCCGAGTATGATGGCTGGTCTGCCATCACGGCGTGCCTCGGCGACCGAACGACGCGCTCCTTCCTTTGGTACCAACTCGCATGGAACGCCGCGGTCGCTTCGGTCGGTGGCTTCATCTCCTTCCACATGCTCGTGAACCTAAAAATGGGATTCGCGCAAGTAGCCGCTCACGGTGTGGCGGTGGCCGTGGTGAGGATCGCCGCCGCCCCGCTGTGGGGTCGTGTCGTGGACCGGTTCGGGGCTCGCCCCGTGCTCGTGCTGTGCTCGTTCGGTGTCACCGTCGTGCCAGTGATCTGGATGCTGCCCACGCCCGACCAGCTGTGGCCGATCGCGCTCGAAGCGCTTATCTCGGGGCTGCTGTGGGGCGGCCACGGCATCGCCTTGGTCGATCTGTCGGTCGCGCTCGCGCCGCGCTGCGGCCGACCGTTCTATTTGGCTGCCTTCGCCACGGCCGGTGGGCTTGGGTTCGCCGTCGTCTCCGTCCTTGCTGGGCTGCTGGCCTCGCTTCTGCCGGCGCGGTTTCCCCTGCTCGGGTTCAGCTGGACGGCGATCCACATCTTGCTAATGATCTCCGCGTTGGCTCGCGCGGGCGCCGCGGTGCTGGCGGTCCGCATTCAGGAGGCCAACACGTGCGGGGTGCCCGAACTGCTTCGCACGATGACCCGCGAGCTGCCGAAGGCGGTGACCGTGAAGCGGTTGCCGGTCCCGAAGCCGTGGGCGGTCTTCCAGATGACTCTCCGCAATGCAACCGCGCGCGGGCGCCGCCGGGCGCCAGCATCCGTCCAGACACCCTAGCGTCGCGGTTCGTCGGTCGTCGGGACCGCCTGCGCGCGGAGAGAAAAATGGGAACGCGGCGCCGGGGTGTCGTGGTTCCTTTACTAGATACAGCCATGAAACTGATTCGCTTCGGGCTCTTGATCGGCGCAATCGTGACGACAGCTGCGAGCTGCGCCACGAGTGGCGCCGTACCCCCGCCGGGCTCTCCGACGACCCTCATGTACGGATGGGAGCACCACTTCTCGATCGACTGGACTGCGGTCGAGCAAACGGGCAATACCCGAAGAGTCAGCGGCTACGTCCAGAACCACAACGGGGAATTCGCGACGCACCTGCGTGTGCTGGCGCAGGCAGTCGACTCTACCGGCGCCGTCTTGGGCCAGCGCATCGCCTACGTGCCCGGTGGCGTGGGCGGATTCGGGCGGGCCTACTTCATCGTGCCGGGCTTGCCCATCGCCGACAGCTACCGGGTCAGCGTCTGGGACTACACCTGGAACCAGGCGCCCGGAAGCCCCATACCGTGACTGCGCGCGGCGCCCCGCCCATACTGCTAAAAAACTAAACCTTACTCGAAGTTAGATCGACCTTCCCGGCGAGCCGAGCACCGTCGGACCTGGTTCCATCAGTATTTGGTCCGGGGCTCTTGACTCTTTAGCACTCATCGTCTACAAGTGCTAGCGCGATTCTCATTACTCCAACTGGAGGGAGCAGGCAGATGAAGGTGCGTCCGTTGCACGATCGCATCATGGTCGAGCGTCTGGAGGAGCAGGAGGTCAAGCGAGGAGGGATCATTATCCCCGACACGGCCAAGGAAAAACCGCAGGAGGGCAAGGTCATCGCCGTCGGCACCGGCAAGGTCGGCGACGACGGCAAGAAGATCCCCCTCGACGTGAAGGCCGGCAACAAGATCCTCTTCGGGAAGTATTCGGGCTCCGAGGTCAAGATCGACGACAAGGAATATCTCATCATGCGCGAGGAAGACGTCCTCGCGATTCTCGAGTAAGGAGGAGCGCGATCCATGCCGAAGCAGCTGAAGTTCGACGAGGAAGCCCGGAGCTCCCTGCTCAAGGGCGTGAGCGTGATGGCGGCAGCCGTGAAGGCGACCCTGGGCCCGAAGGGGCGCAACGTCGTCATCGACAAGAAGTTCGGCAGCCCCACGATCACCAAGGACGGCGTCACGGTCGCCAAGGAGATCGAGCTCAAGGACAAGTACGAGAACATGGGCGCGCAGATGGTTCGCGAGGTCGCTTCGAAGACCTCCGACGTCGCCGGTGACGGCACCACCACCGCGACCGTGCTGGCCCAGGCGATCTTCCGCGAGGGTCTGAAGAACGTGACCGCCGGCGCCAACCCCATGGGGCTCAAGCGGGGCATCGAGGCCGCCGTCGACGCGGTCGTGAAGGACCTCAAGGGCATCTCCAAGTCGACCAAGGACAAGAAAGAGATCGCGCAGGTGGCCACGATCGCCTCGAACAACGACAAGACGATCGGCAGCCTGATCGCCGAGGCGATGGAGAAGGTCGGCAAGGACGGCGTCATC
>DATFSB010000594.1:0-2098 GCA_035262825.1 Gemmatimonadales bacterium
TGTCGCGAAAATCACGAGCCCGACGATGCTGATCTTCGCCGACGCCGACGCGGTGACGCCGGCGCACATCATGGAAATGTGGGGGCTCCTGGGTGGGGGGAAGCGCGATGCCGGTCTCGATGGCTCCGGGCGCCCGCCCGGACGTCTGGCGATCGTTCCGGGGACCACGCACTACGACATCCTGTCGACCGACGCCGTCGCGCGATTGGCGGTCCCGTTCCTCGACCGACCGTGATGTGACCCGGCAGAGCGACACGCGGGTATTCCCCGACATGCGGGCTTTCGCCGTCGTACCGTTCGCGTTGGCCTTGGGCTGCTCGCTCCCGACCGCGCCCGACGCCGACATCATCGGGCAATGGGGCGGCCAGGAAGCCAGCCTTGCCCTCGCTCGCGACGGGGGGACGCTCTCCTACCCGTGCGGCGCCGGGACCATCGACTCCACCTGGAAACTCGGTTCCGGCGGACAGTTCACGGCGACCGGCCAGCACTTCCAGGGCGGCGGGCCCATGCCCGTGCAGGGCCGCCCCCCTCACCCTGCGAGCTACACCGGCACCGTCGACGGGGACCAGCTCACTCTCTCCGTGACGTTGACCGACCTCGACCAGACGCTCGGCCCATTCCATTTGATCCGTGGTGGCGCACCGGTCCCCGAAATGTGCGTCTGACCCCTAGACGCACAGGCGCGCAGGGGTGATCCGAGAACAGGTGAGGCGAGTTAGGCTTACCTGTTCGCGGACGCGTGTTCACCCCTGAGCGTCTGTGCGTCTGGTAGTGATTGGTCCTGCCTTTCGAGCGAGCGGTACAGCCATCGAGGAGGTTTGAGATGCAGCGGTTGCACTGGTTCGGCGGCCTGACGCTGGTCGCGTGTCTCGGCAGCGCCATCACTGCGGCCGATTATCCGAAGCTCGAGTCGAAGCCGGCCTCGGCGGTGGGGACCTGGAAGCTCGTTACCGCAAAGGCGAATGGAAAAGCCGTCGACATCCCCGCGGGCACCACCGTCCTGAAGCACGTCACGCCGACCGACTTCGTGTTCGTCTATTACACGCAACAGGGCCTCATCACCGTCGCCGGCGGCGGCCACTACACCTACGACGGAACGCGCTACGCCGAGTCGGTGGAGTACGGGGTCGGCGAGGGGATGGCCCCCTATATCGGGAAGACGCAGGCGTTCACGCTGCGCATCGCGGACGGACGCTGGTACCAGTCCGGTACGGAAACCGACGGGACGACGGTCGAAGAAGTGTGGGAGCTGACCCGCTCAGCCCAGCATCCGGCCGATCACTAGTCCGGCGAGCAGTGCGGTGGCCGCAATCAGCAACAGCAGCGTCCGCCGCATCCGGGGTTCGTCTTCGGGCGCCGCCATCGACCCGGAGCCGCTGAAGAACGTCACCGCCTCGAGCGCCCCGCGCAGGTCCAGCGCGTTGGGAAAGCGATCCCATGGGTCCTTCGCGAGACAGCGCATGATCGCGTCCGCGAGGCCTTTGGGGATCGTGGGATTGAGCTCGCGCAGCGGCACCGGCGTTTCGTTGATGTGCTTCGCCAGCGTATCGGCGGAGTCGCGGCCCCGGAACGGCGGCCGGCCCATCAGCATGCGGTAGCCGATGACCCCCATGGAGTAGATGTCCGAGCGGTAATCGATGTCCGGCTGCCCGCGTGCCTGCTCCGGCGACATGTACTCCGGGGTCCCCACCACCGGCACCGCCGCCGATTCGTCGACCTGGTCGGTGAGCGCCTTGGCGAGCCCGAAGTCCATGAGCAACACTTTCTGCAGCTCTCCTTCGAGGAACACGTTGGCCGGCTTGATGTCGAGGTGCATCATCTTGCTGCGGTGCGCCGCCGCCAGAGCGTCCGCCAGCTCGCTGAGGATGCGCCGCGACTCGAGCGGCGGCAGTCGCGTCCGGCCCAGCCGCGCCTCGAGCGTCGTCCCGTGCACCATCGGCATGACGTAGTAGATCAGCCCGCCGCGCTCGCGGATGTCGTAGATCGGCACGATGCCGGGGTGCCGCAGCTTCGCCAGCGCGATGCTCTCGTTACGGAAGCTGTCCACGAATTCATTCGACCCCATCAGGTCCGGCCGGATCACCTTGATGGCGACGAA
>DATFSB010000595.1:0-5581 GCA_035262825.1 Gemmatimonadales bacterium
CATGCGCGCCCCGCGGCCGTACCCCGCCATGCGGCGCTTCAGCTCGGCGTTGACCGTCGCGGCGCCGAGCGGCAGCCCCGCGGGGATGCCTTCGAGCACTCCCACGAGCCCGCGGCCGTGGCTCTCGCCGGCCGTGGTGAAACGAACCGTCACCGCTCGACCCTCGCGCGCATATCCCGGACAATAGCACGCGAGCCCGACTTTTGGGTCGGGCTCGTGCCGGAGTGAACCGGGAGAAGGACGCCGCTCACCGGGTGCGGAGCGTCCCGGGGCTCGGGAATGGATTGACCACTGTCGGCAGCCGGACCATCACGAGCCCCCGCGCCGTGATGCCGAAGAGCAGCTGATTGCCCGCGGCGTCGCGCGCAACGCGCAACGGCCCGGTGATCGGATCGCGAATCGGAATCGACCCCACGACGCCGTAGAAGAAGGTGTCGAAGATGTCGATGTTGGCGTCGGGCCGCGCGGCGAACAGGATGCGGTTGTTGGGATTCCCGGGCCCGCCGAAGGTCGGCGTGCCGGGCTGCCCCGCCGCGAAGGCGTGGTTGTAATTCATGTCCATGCCCGGCGCCCCGACCGGGGCCACCGACGCGCCCTTCAAGCGCAGCCCTTCGTCGAGGAAGTAGATCGAGTCGGCACGGACGACGTTGGTCGCGCCGTTGAAGTTGGTGGCGATCGCCGACACCTTGACGCCGGTGTTGCTCACGAAGTCCGAGACGTCGACGCCCGGCGACATGCCGAGGTCCACGTCGTTGAAGCCGGCGTCGGTCGTTCCCCCGCCGGTCGCGCAGGGGCCCGCGGGAACGTCGTGGGTCAGCGCGGCCTTCGAGGTATAGGCGAAGACACGCGCGAACTGGGCCTGAATCCCGCCCTCGCCGATGAAGGCGTGGGTGAAGTTGCCGGAGTTGCGGGTGAACGTCGAATCACCGAGCCCGAACGTATTGAGCGTCACGTTGACGCCGGCGCACGCCGACAGAATCACCTTCGACTGGTTGTACGGCAGGCCGCGCCGCAGTTCGATGCGCAGCGTGTCGGTATTGGCCCCGACCGGCGTGGATCCGATTTCCCAGAAGAAGTGGCCGAACAGCTGCGCCACGTTCCCGGTGTTGATCAGCTTCTCCATGCGCAGCGTCGCGCGCCCGTTGAACGGCGATGTGCTGCTCTGCGTTGGCGTCGTCGAGTAGATGGCGAAAATGGAGTCCGCCGCGCAGGCCGTTCCGCCGCCCGCTCGGCACACGGTCGCGACGTACTGCGGCCGGTCGGAGACGTCGTAGACGGTGATCTCCTGGCGGAACCCGGCGCCGACCTGCAGCACCTTGTAAGTCTCGATCTGGTAGTTCGGCAGGTCCTGCCGCCACACGAGGCGCCGGGCGGCGGGACGGACGTCGATGACCGACAGCTCGGTGCCGCCGGAGTTCGCCACGACGACAGTGTCGCCGTAGTTGCCCAGCGTGTCCCGCGGCCACAGCGCGATGCCCCAGGGTTGCGGGCCCGCGGTGGGAATGCCGCCCGCCACGAACGACGTGTTGGCGACCTGGAAGATCTCGACCCGCGACAGCGTCGGATTGGTGAGGAACAGCGAGCTGTCGTTGGCGTTGAAGATCGCGTCGGCGATGCTGCCGCCGGCGGGCAACGGGCGCGTCACGCCGGCCACCACGGTCGCAGTGTCGTTCTTGAACGGCGCGCCCGGAACAGCTCCGACCTGGGAGAAGGCGCAGTTGCGCGCGGTCGCTTTGTCGCAGGCATACCCCTGGACCAGGACATCCGTCGGGAAGGTGGTGACGATGCCCGCCAGACGGAGGGAGAAGTTGCGCGACACGTCCGACAGGTTGCCGGCGGACACGTCGATACTGTCGAAGCGCAGCACCCCGCCGCCGAGCGAACGCACCCGCATTCCGATCCAGCTGATGCCGCTCGGGTCGGTAGCGTGTACGCCCACGCTGTCCGAGACCTCCACGCGCGCCGGCACGTTGTCGGAAACGGACGGGGCCGTCGTGTCGGTCGCCGCAGTTGTCAGTGTGACCGTCACGGAGCTGCTCGTGCCGCGGCGCCCGCCGGAATCCACGGCGAAGCCCATCAGGGTGATCGTGCCGCTCGTGGCGGCGACGTTCACCGTGTCGTAGTAGACGACCGAGTCAGGGTACGGAGCCGGATACGACACGGAGTCGGTCCCCGTCGGGTTGGTGACGCTCCCGGGAGGCGATGCGAGGAACCCGACCGTGCGGATACCGCCCTGGTGGAACGCGATCACCTGAATCGGCAGGCTCAACCCGGTCGAGGCTTGCGCTCCGTTCACCGGCTGGACGATGAGAATGTTCAGGGCCTGCACGTTAATCATGAAGATCTGGATCGTATCTTCCGAAAAATTCCCGGCGCCGTCGACGGCACGGCCGACGATGCTGACGTTGCCGCCCACGGTGGTATTGACCGGGAACGTGATGGTGCGCTGGAAGCTGACGTTCGGCGTGCCGACGGGGAACGTCGTATCGACGGGGCCCGCGACATAGCCGCCGGTGTAGGTGAGCCGGACCAGCGACAGGGTCAGGTTGTCGCTGGCGTTCACGGTGAACTGCAGACCGGTGGTCACGTTCTGGGTGTCGTTCACCACCGGGGTCAGCGAGATGGTCGGGAGGGTGGTATCCCGTCCGACCCCGCCGACGTTGCGGTTGCTCTCACAAGCGAACACCGCTCCGCTGGCGGTCAGCAAACCCACGATCGCCCTGACGCGCGCTGCGCGCATATGCGCTCCTGACTAGTTGCTGCGGCCGGCCGGCGCCGCGAGATCGTCCACGATGTGCGGCGTGATGAGGATGATCAGATCGCGCCGCTCTTCGGTCTGCGAGGTGAAGCCGAACAGCCGGCCCACGATCGGCAGATCGACGAGGAACGGGATCCCGGTCTTGGTGAGCGTCAGGTCGGTCTCGGTGAGACCCCCCATCACGATGGTCTCGCCGTCATTCACCAGCACCTGCGCATCCGCCTGCTGGGTCTGGAAGGTGAAGCCGATGTCGACCGAGGCCGGCTTGACGGCCGAGCGCTCGGCGTGAAGCTGCATCAGGATCTGTCGGTTCGCCGTCACATGGGGCGTCACCTTCAGATTGATACCGGTCTGCTGGAACGTCACGGTGGCGCGCGGCACGGCGTTCGTCTGCCCGGCGGGCGTGGACACGTCGATGATACGGATCGGCACGCGGTCACCCACCAGCACCTCGGCGGGGCGGTTGTCGAGCGTCGTGACCGACGGCTCGGCCTGCACGTCGGCGAGGTCGACGCTCTGTAGCGCCTGCACGAACGTGGTGAGCGTGAAGTTGCCGAGCGCGGTGGAGAAAATCAGCTTCAGCGCCGGGTTGATGATCTGCTGGTCGGCGTTGCCGATCGCGGACAGGGAACTGCCCCCCAGGTCGACGATGGTTTGATCGGGCGTGAAGGGCTTACCGGTGGAGTCGAGCCGCGCCACGAGCTTGTTGAAGAACTGCGTCGGGGAGCCGAGATCGTACTGCAGCCCGAGGCTCTGCACGTCGGTGCGGTCAACCAGGATGATCTTGGCCTGGATCGACACCTGCGGCGTGCGGATGTCGAGTCCCTTCACGAACTGCTCGACCTGGTCGATGCGCGTCTGCACGTCGGTGATGACAAGCGCGTTGTTGGTCGTGTCGGCCACGACGGCGCCGCGCGTCTTGGTGACGATCGACTGCACCGCAGGAACGAGCGACGACGCCTGGGCGTAGTTCACTCGCACGAGACGAGTCTCGACCGGCACGGTGGAATCGGCGCGCGCCAGGTCCTTGCGGTCGACGACCACGAGGATGCCGCCCGGCTGGTTCTGCACGTCGAGCCCCTGCGAGGCCAGCACGGCGTTGAAGGCGAGGTCCCACGGCTGGTTCTTCACCTCGGCCGTGACCTTGCCGCTGATCCCCTTCGAGACGACGATGGTGCGCCCGCTGAAGGCGGCGAATCCCGCCACAACGTCCTGAATGTCAGCGTCGTCCCACTGCACGTTGATGCGCGGCGCCTGCGACTGCAGCGCCTCGGTCCGATGCAGGGCGAGGTACTCATCCACCGACTCGGTGGCCCCGGCCACGGGCGTCGACACGCGCGCGGGGTCTCCGGTGACGGGCGGCGGCGGTGCCAGCGGAGCCGCGGCCGGTGCCGTCGCCACGACGCTCGTCGCGCCGCCGCTCGTCCAGGCGGCGAAGGCGGTACGCTCCGAGCCGATCTCGACCCGCACCTGTCCGTTGCCGCGCTCGACGTGGTAATCCTTCAGGGCGTCGAGCTCGATCACCACGCGCACGACGCCGGGCTTGAACTGACCGTAGCGGATGTTCTTGACGCCGCCGCGATTCTGCCCGTCATACAGGGCGGCGGGCGCGGCGAGGCGCGCGCCGATGAGGTCGAGCACCAGCCGTGCGGGCGAGTCGAGGGTGAAATCCTGAATCTCGACCGCGCCGCGGAGATCGATCGTGATGGCTACCTTGCCGCTCGCCGGCGCCACGGTGACCGACCGCACTTCGCCGTCCCGCGTGGCGGCCACGAGACGAGAGGCCGCCGCAAGGGCGAGGCACGCGGCCACTACGATACTGCGCTTCATGGCGTCTCCTCCTGCTTGGCGAGCGAAAGCGTCGCCTGCCGTTCAAAGCCGAATTCCTGAATGGTGAACACGACGTCGCGCGGCTTGATCTGCGTTACGCGCAACCGGCCGAGCACGTCGCCCGTGCGAACCCGATAGCGTTTGCTGGTCGTGATGTCGCGCAACACCGCGACGCTGCGGGCCGCATAGCGCTCGTCGTAGATGATCGCGACGAGCTTGAGATCGGTGATCAGCGGCCGGATATCACCTGACTTGAGCAGCGACAGGAACGGATCGCGTCCCGCTCCCTGGTACGAAAAGACCTCGCGCGACAACGAGAGCGGACCGGTGTCGCTGGCGGCCGCGGCGCTGCGGGCGCTGTCGGCGCGCGCGGTTTGCGCGGCGAGCGCGGGAGCGAGCCACGCCAGTGTCAGGACGAGACTACGGACGCGCATTCGCGGCTCCCGCCGAGGCGACCGGCACACGCTTCACGTAGGTTCGCAGGTCGAAGTCCGCTTCCAGCAGGGCGCCCATCGTGTCGCCGACGAACTTCTGCGTCTGCGCCGTCGCCGCCTTCAGCACCACCGACTGCGGCACCATGATCCGGGCGAGGCTCGCGACGTCGGAGAGAAACTCTCCGATGTCGTCGTAGTGCCCGTAGATCTCGTAGTGGTAGCGATAGATGTCGAACGCCGGCTGACCGGGCTTCTTCGTCTTGCCCGTGTCCCCGGGCTCGCGGATCGTCAGGGCGAGCGGCGGTCCCGGCTCCACCGACAGCGGCTGGAACGTGCCGACCGTCAACCCGCGCACCTTGGCGCGGTTGGAGATCTGGTCGAGCAGGGTCGGGACGTCGTTGCCCTCCGGGACCAGCCGGCGCATCAGACCGAGTCCGGCGCGATAGCGCTCGATCGCGCGGCGCATGCTCTCGACGCTCCCCGACGCCAGATCGGCCTTCGCCTTGCGGATCACCTCGCTCAGGCTGTCGATCTGCGTCTGGGTCGCCTTGATCTCGGC